>JANYBE010000462.1 GCA_025360945.1 Rhizobacter sp.
GGTGCTGGCCTTCTATCACCGCCATGGGGCCACGCCGCTGATCGCGCAGCAGGCGACGCAGATGCAGACGATCGTCAACCTCGTCTCGGCCGGGTTGGGCATCGCGCTGGTACCGCGCTCGGTCACACAGTTGAAACGACCGGGTGTGCTATATCGCCTATTGCCGAACGCGCTGATCGAGAATGCACCTCAGGGCGAGACCAGTTTGTTGTGGCCGGCTGACGCTGCACCGGCGGTGCTGCGTTTCGCAAGCTTCGTGCGCGATCAAGGTGTCGGTTATCGTTCGCGCTGACTTGTCTGCGTCATCGCTTCCATGCTTGCCTACCCTCAGCTCAACCCGATTGCCTTGCAGCTCGGTCCCGTGGCCATTCATTGGTACGGCATCACCTACCTCGTCGCCTTCGGACTTTTTCTCTGGCTCGGTGCAAAGCGCGTGCGACTCGCCCAGTTCGCATCACGCGACTGGACTCGGCGCGACGTCGAAGACCTGCTGTTCTACGGCGTGCTCGGTGTCGTGCTCGGCGGACGCATTGGCTATGTGCTGTTCTACAAGCCGGGCTACTACGCGACGCATCCCTTCGAAGTGTTCGCGGTCTGGAAGGGCGGCATGGCGTTTCACGGTGGACTGCTCGGCGTGATTGCCGCGATGGCCTTGTTCGCACGCACGCGCGGCCGACAGTTCCTCGACGTGACTGACCTGATCGCGCCCTGCGTGCCGACCGGCCTGGCCTCGGGACGCATCGGCAACTTCATCAACGGCGAGTTGCCAGGGCGCCTAGCCGACTCGAGCCTGCCGTGGGGCATGGTGTATCCGAACGCCGGGCCGCTGCCTCGGCATCCGTCGTCGCTGTACCAGTTTGCGCTCGAAGGTCTGCTGCTGTACGTGGTGCTGTGGTTTTACGCCAAGAACCCGCGCGGCCTGGGGCAGGTGTCCGGCGCGTTCCTGGTCGGCTACGGCAGCTTGCGCTTCATCGCCGAATACTTCCGCGAGCCGGATGATTTCCTGGGATATCTCGCGCTCAATCTGAGCATGGGTCAATGGCTGTGCATACCGATGATCCTCGGTGGCATCGCGATGTGGATTTGGGGCCGAGGCCGTCAGCCGCGCTGAATAGAATCCTGTGATGCGCCAGATCTTTCTCGACACCGAAACCACCGGCCTGAGCCCCGAATCCGGCGACCGCATCATCGAGATCGGCTGCATCGAGATGAACAACCGCCGTATGACCGGTGAGACGCTGCATTTCTACCTGAACCCCGAGCGACGCAGCCACCCGGACGCCGTCAAGATCCACGGCCTGAGCGATGAGTTTCTGGCAGACAAGCCGATGTTCGCCAGCGTGGCGGACGAACTGCTCGAGTTCGTCTCGGGCGCCGAGATCATCATCCACAACGCGGGCTTCGACGTCGGCTTTCTGAACGAAGAGCTGCGCCGCCTTGGTCGGCCCAAGTTCCCCGGCTTCGTCACCAAGGTTACCGATAGCCTGCAAATGGCGCGAGAGATGTTCCCCGGCAAAGCGAACTCGCTCGACGCGCTGTGCAAGCGGCTTGAGGTCGACAACTCGAACCGTGCGCTGCACGGCGCACTGCTCGATGCCGGGCTGCTCGCCGAGGTCTACATCCGCATGACTCGCGGCCAGAATTCGCTCGTGATCGACGGGTACGAGGGCAGCGCCGCGCAGGCTGCGCTGGAGTCTGTTGACTTCAGTGTGCTCGACCTAAAGGTGCTCGAGGCCGACGACGCGGAGATGGCGGCACACGCCGCGCTGCTGACCGAGCTCGACAGGGCGAGCGGCGGGAAGACGCTCTGGCGAGCCCTGTGGCCTGTGGCATAATCATGGGCTTTTGGCACACGCCAGACAACAGAATTCGGGCGGTTAGCTCAGGGGTAGAGCATAACATTCACACTGTTGGGGTCGGGGGTTCGAAACCCTCACCGCCCACCAACTAACGCAGGAACGGCGGCCATTTGGTCGCCGTTTTGCATTGCGGAGTGCGAATGGACTCAGTCGACGCGGTCGTAATCGGCGCCGGAGTGGTGGGCCTCGCGGTCGGCCGCGCGCTGGCGCTGCGCGGCCTGGAAACCGTTGTGCTCGAGCGCGCCAGCGCGATCGGCACGGCAACCAGCTCGCGCAATAGCGAGGTCATCCACGCGGGCATTTACTACGCCACCGATTCGCTGAAGGCCGGCCTCTGCGTGCGCGGGCGCGCCCAGCTCTACGATTACCTCGAGTCGCACGGTGTGGCGCATCGGCGCTGCGGCAAGCTGCTGGTTGCGACAACGGCCGCGCAGCTGGCACGCCTGGCGCAGATCCGAGCGCAGGCCGCGCGCAACGGGGTGCACGATCTGCGCCTGCTCGGTGCGCGCGAGCTGCACTCGATGGAGCCCGAACTGAACGCAGTCGCCGCGTTGCACTCGCCGTCGACCGGCATCGTCGACAGCCACGGCCTGATGCTCGCATTGCAAGGCGACCTGGAGGTGAATGGCGGCGCGCTAGCGCTGCTGTCGCCGGTCGAGCGCGTGGTGTGTGGGGGCGATGCACACGAGGTGCAGGTCGGTGGCGCGTCGCCGATGTCCCTGCGCTCACGTTTCGTTGTTAACGCCGCGGGCTTGTGGGCCCCTGATCTTGCAGCGCGGCTCGAGGGGCTCACCTCGGAGCACGTCCCCATGCCACGCTACGCGAAGGGTAACTACTTCTCGCTTATCGGCCGCGTACCGTTTTCGCACCTGATCTATCCGGTTCCCGAGGAAGCCGGTCTTGGCGTGCACCTGACGCTCGATCTGGCCGGCCAGGCGCGCTTCGGGCCCGATGTGGAATGGATCGCTCCGGCATCGCCGGATGCGATTGACTACCGCGTCGATTCGCAGCGCTCTGCCGACTTCGAGGCCGCGGTTCGCAGCTACTGGCCTGGCTTGCCGGCGTGCGCGCTGCAACCGGCCTACAGCGGCGTGCGCCCCAAGTTGCACTCAAGCGGTGAGTCGGTCCAAGACTTCGTGCTGCAAGGCCCGGCGGAGCACGGCGTGCGTGGTCTGCTGAACCTGTACGGCATCGAGTCGCCGGGATTGACGGCGAGCCTCGCGCTCGCCGACGAGGTGCTCACTCGCCTGGGGGTGTCTGCCACTGCCCGTTGACGAGCAGCTGGTGCGGCCCGAACTGCGCCTTGTAGGCCATCTTCTCACTCTGCGAGATCCAGTAGCCGAGGTACACATGCGGCAGCTTCAAGAGCCTGGTCTGCTCGATCTGCCAAATCACGTTGTAGGTGCCGTAGCTGGTACGCGGCTCGGGTTCGTAGAAGGTGTAGACGGCCGAGAGGCCATCGTTGAGCACGTCCAGGATAGACACCATCTTCAGCACGCCGGGCGCGCCGTCCGTCGACGGTTCGCGGAACTCGACCAGTCTCGAGTTGACGCGGCTTTGCAGTAGAAATTGGGTGTACTGGTCGACGCTGTCGTGGTCCATGCCACCTCCGAGGTGACGCCCGCTCTGGTAGCGCAGGTAAAGCTGGTAGTGCTCGGGCACGAAGCACAGCCGCAGCACGCGCGCCTGCAGGTTCGAGTGCGCGCGCGCGGCGCGCTTCTGGCTGCGCGTAGGTGCGAACGTGGCCACCGGCACCCTCAAGGGCAGGCAGGCTTTGCAGCCGTCGCAGTACGGGCGGTACGTGAACATGCCGCTGCGCCGGAAGCCGTTGGCGACCAAGCCCGAATAGGCGTCGGCGTGGATCAGGTGGCTGGGCGTGGCGACCTGGGAACGCGCCATGCGCCCGTCGATGTAGCTGCACGGGTATGGTGCGGTCGCGTAGAACTGCAGCGAGGCAAGCGGGAGCTCTTTCGGGTGGGTCACGTGCCGTGGTCCTCAGGACGGCTATTTTCGAGATGCCGCCACAGGCGCAAATCATAGGTCCAATCGACGATGGGCGGAGCCCCTCGGTTCCGGGTCAAGCGAGCCTCGAAGTCGGTGCGCCGCAGCTCGCGCGCGCCCATCGATGCGAGGTGCGCTGTGTGCTGCTGGCAGTCGATCATCGCCACCCGGTGCGCGCGGCTGAAGCACACCAGCGCGGCGAACGCGATCTTTGAGGCGTCGGTGCGTCGCGCGAACATCGACTCGCCGAAGAACATGCGCCCCAGGCTCACGCCGTAGAGCCCGCCGACCAGCTCGCCGTTCGCCCAGGTCTCGAAGCTGTGCACCTGCCCAAGCGCGTGCCAGGCGCAATAGGCTTCGATCATCTCGGGCACGATCCACGTGCCGTCCTGGCCCTCGCGCGGGGCACTCGCGCAGGCCGTGATGACGCGGCGGAACGCGCTGTCGATGCGCAGCTCGCAGCGCGTGTCGGCCGCAAAGCGCTTGATGGTCTTGCGTAGCGAACGCGAGAGCCGGAACTCGTCCGTGAGCAGCACCATGCGCGGGTCTGGCGACCACCACAGCGCCGGCTGGCCGGTGCTGTACCAGGGGAACACGCCGTGGCTGTAGGCCTCGGTCAGCCGCTGTGTCGTGAGCTCGCCGCCGGCGGCGAGCAGGCCGGGCGCGTCGCTGCCGAGTGGCAAGGCGTGGCGCGTGTCGGGCAGCGGATCGGTCGGGGCGTGCAACCAGGGAATCACACGCCAATTGTGGCGGCAAGTCAGAATCGAGGCCTCACGAAAACATGGGGGATGCAATGACGCGTTACTTCATCGGCTTAGGGCTGATCGCGCTGTCCGGCTTCGCCTGCGCGGCAGACGACGACAGCGACGCGATCACTCCATACCGCCCGTCGGTCTCGAGCCCGGCGCAGCTGCCGGTGCCGGGCCAGCTCGAGGTCGAGCTCGGCGGCCTGCACGCGCGCAGCGACGCCGCACGCCGCAGCAGCCTGCCGTACGCGTTCAAGCTCGCATTCAGCAAGGAATGGGGTGTGGTTATCGGCGGCGAGGCCCACGTCTGGGCGCGCGACGACTCGGGCAAAGCGCAGGGCCTGGGCGACACGACGCTGGTGCTCAAACACGCCTGGCTCGTCGACGACGCGACCGCGTTCGGCGTCGAACTCGGCACCAAGTTGGCGACGGCGAACGACAACATCGGCAGCGGGCGGGCCGACTACACGCTCAACACCATCTTCAGCCGCGACATCGGCCCGGTGCACATGGACGCGAACCTCAATGCGACGAGGCTCGGCGTGTTCGACGACGGCACGGGCCGCACTCAGTTTGGGGCGTCGGCGTCGTTCTCAGGCGCGCTGTCGGACCACTGGGGGCTGACTGGCGAGGTCTCCGGAACGCACCGGGCCGGCACGCCCAGCGGGACGCAAGTGCTGACCGCGTTGACCTACAGCCCGACCAAGAGACTAACCTTCGACTTCGGCTTGGCGCGCGCGTTCAGGCCGACACCGGCCACGACGCAGGTGTTCGCCGGAGTCGTATTCCCGCTGGCGAAATTCAAGTGATGCTTATTGCATGAACCAGCCGTGGCTCACGACGAGCGACTGGCCGGTGAGCGCGTTCGACTCGAAGCCCGCGAACAGCAGCGCGACCTCGGCCACGTCCTGCACGGTGGTGAACTCGCCATCCACGGTTTCCTTCAGCATGACCTTCTTGATGACGTCGTCCGCGCTGATGCCCAGCGCCGCAGCCTGCTCGGGAATCTGCTTCTCGACCAGCGGCGTGCGCACGAAGCCCGGGCAGATCACGTTGGCCCGGATCTTGTACTTGCCGCCTTCCTTGGCGACGGTTTTGCACAGCCCGATCAGGCCATGCTTGGCAGTCACGTAGGCCGACTTCAGCACCGACGCTTCCTTCGAGTGTACCGAACCCATGTAGATGATGCTGCCGCCGTTGCCCGACTTCTGCATCAGCGGCACGCAGGCCTTGGTGGTCAAGAATGCACCGTCAAGGTGGATCGCGAGCATTTTCTTCCAGTCGGCGAACGGAAACTCCTCGATCGGATGCACGATCTGAATGCCGGCATTGCTGACCAGCACGTCCACACCGCCGTAGGCCGCGACGACTTCGGCGACGGCGGCGCTGACCTGGTCCTCGCTGGTCACGTCCATCGCCACCGCCATCGCGGTGCCGCCGGCCTTGACGATCTCGTCGGCGGCTTCTTGTGCCGCGGCCTTGTTCAGGTCGGCGATCACGACCTTGCCGCCTTCACGGGCGTACGTCAGGGCGATCTCCTTGCCGATGCCGCTGGCAGCGCCAGTGACGATGCAGACCTTGTCTTTGAGCTTCATGAAGGTGCTTCCGTGTGGGGTTGAGAGAGGATCTGGTTCAAGCGAGGTAGTCGTGGATCACGCTGCCCATCCCGAGCGTCATGTCGGTCAGGATGTGCGTGCCCGAAAGCACTTCGAGCACTGGCAGCTTGGCGACCGGCGCGAGCGCATGATGCGCGAGCTCGAGCGCGGCCGGCCCGGTCCACGCACCCTTGACGGTCACGTCTTCGAGAAAGTACTGCACGAGCTCGCAGATGCGCGCCGTGCCGTCGACGTGCGGGATGATCTTCAGCAAGTAGTTGGGCGCGAGCATGCCGGCTTTCACCTTGTCGATGTCGAGCGCCGTGTGCTTGTAACCCATCGTCGCAGTCGCCACGCGCACCGAGCCGTAGTCCAGCGTGCCCAGCAGCGTGTCGGTCTCGACCGTGAGCTTCGGTGACGCGAGCTTCTTCGGGAAGCCCCACAACTCGCGGCCGCCGGCGATCGGCGCCTCGTCGTTCAGGTACATCGAGTGCACGTAGCCTCCGGCCACGCCGTTGAACGTGACCGGGATCACCTGGCCCGATTCGGTGTAGTCGCCAAAGCCGGTCGAGTCCGGCATCCGGATGAATTCGTACTTGACGAGCGCGTTCGCGATCTGCAGCGGCTCGGGCACCACTGCGCGGAGTGCGTCCGGGTCAGTGCGGTAGGTGACTATCAGGAACTCGCGGTTCTTGAAGCGGTACGGACCGGTCGGGAACGCGGGGCTAGTGAGCGGCATCGCGAAGGCGTTGCGCTTGACGTCGGCGATGTTCATTTCGGGGCACGTGCGGCGGTTGCGGTGGAATGATCGGAGGTCAGGTCGAACACATGCACGCCGAGCGCGGCCCGTTCGTGGTTGATCCAGCGCGGGTCATGCAAGGTATGCGCCATGTCGGCGCGGCCAGCGTCCCAGTGCTCCTGCATCGACAGGCGCGAGAATTCGTAGTCCTTCGACTGGGTTTCGTAGTGCTTGCTGCGGTAGTTTAGGTGCACCACATCGACGCCGGTCTCGCTGCGCACGTGCGCGAGTGCGCGCACGTCGGGGTCGTTGCGCAGCTCAGGCGGCAGCTTGTCGATCAGGCGCTTTGCGGCCTGCGCGATCACCTGGCGGTCGAGCTCGTTGGTGGTGTTCAGGCGCGTGCGGCTGGAAAAGCGGATGTCCTTCTCGCGCTCGGTTACCTCGGCCAGTGTCGTCGGCAGCGCGCCTTGGGCCGCGAACAGGTCGACCTGAAAAACGACACGCCGCCGCTTGCCGGGCTGATCGAGCACGTACTGCAGCGGCGTGTTCGAGACCAGCCCGCCGTCCCAATAATGCTCGCCGTCGATCTCGACCGGCGCGAAACCCGGCGGCAATGCACCGCTGGCCATGATGTGGCGCGCGTCAATGGTCTGCTTGGTCGAGTCGAAGTACTCGAAGTTGCCGTTGCGCACGTTGACCGCCCCGACCGACAGGCGCACAGAGCCGGAATTGATGCGGTCGAAGTCGACCAAGCGCTCGAGCGTGCTCTTCAGCGGCGTGGTGTCATAGAAGCTGATGGCTTCGAGCGAGCCGCGCGGCTGAAACGGTGCGGGCGGAAAGCGTGGCTTGAAGAAACCGGGCACACCGAACAGCATCACCTGCGAGGCGCTGGCCTCGTTCAAACCTTCGCGCGCCGAGACGCCTTGCGCGACCAGGCTCGGCGTGGCCAGAGAGGAGCTGACGAGCTCCCAGAACTCACGCAGGCGTCCGACGCGCGAATGCGCCGGGTTGCCGGCGATTAGCGCCGCGTTGATCGCGCCGATCGAGATGCCCGCGACCCAGGTGGGTTCGCGGTAGACCTTGCTGAGGGATTCGAACACACCGGCCTGGTAGGCCCCGAGTGCGCCGCCACCCTGGAGCACCAAGATGCAGTCTTCGTTGGCGGCGGCGGTCGGGGTGTTGGGCAGGGGGCGGCTCATGCGTGGAGCATACCGCCGGGCGCACGCCCAAGCCGCGCGGTTCCCTTGTGCGCCAGTGGTAAAGAAGGGTTTCGCGGCGGGTTCACCGTCAGATGCGCCCCAGCACCAACAGCACGAGCACGACCACCACGACCAGAGCCAACCCGCCGCTCGGGCCATAGCCCCAGGAGCGGCTGTGCGGCCAGCTTGGGATCGCGCCGATCAACAGCAGGATCAGGACAATCAGAAGAATGGTGCCGAGAGTCATGAGATCTCCTAGGTTGTTGTTCGACGTGTCAGGATATTCGCGTGAGGCATTGCGCAGAATGTGCGGACAGCGCGAGCGGTTGTGGGCCGCCGGCGCCTTGCGTTGTCAACGCTGTCCTACGGGGCTGCATGCGGCGTTCGGGCTTGAGCCAGAATGCGCGCACTCCCGCTTCACTTTCGAGCCAAAGGAACCCCGATGAACCTCCGCATCGCCGCGCTGCTGCTGGCCGCGCTGACCGCGTTGGCCGCACCGCTAGCCCAGGCGCAACTCAAGGTCGGAGTGATCGCCTCGGCGACCGGGCCGACCGCCGCTGTGGGCATCCCGCAGAAGAACACCACGGCGCTGCTGCCGAAGAAGATCGCCGGGCTTGACGTCGAGTATCTGGTGTTCGACGACGCGTCGGACTCGTCGCAGACCGTCGCGCTGGTCAAGAAGCTGCTGACCGAAAACGTCGATGCGCTTATCGGCCCCTCAGGCTCGCCGAATTCGATGGCGGCCTTGCAGTTCATCGCCGATGCGAAAACGCCGATGCTGGCGCCTGTTGGCACTACCGCCGTCGTGTTGCCGATGACCGACCAGAAGCGCTGGGTCTTCAAGACGACGCAGAACGACAGCCTGATCTGCGAGGCGCTGGTCGCGCACATGGTCAAGAGGGGCGTGAAGACGGTCGGCTTCATCGGTTTCAACGACGCCTACGGCGAGTCCTGGTACGGCGTGTTCGCGCCGATGATCGAGAAGGCAGGCATCAAGCTGATCACCAACGAGCGCTTCCAGCGCAGCGACCAGAGCGTCACCGGCCAAGCCACCAAGATCATCGTGGCCAACCCCGACGCGGTGCTGATCGCTGGCGCCGGCGGCCCGACCGTGCTGCCACACACGACCTTGATCGAGCGTGGTTACAAAGGCCAGATCTACCAGACTCACGGCGCGGCCACACCGGACTTCGTGCGCCTGGGCGGCAAGGCCGTCGACGGCGCCGTGATGGCCGCCAGCCTGATGCTGGTGCTCGACCAGGTCGGTGACACCAACCCGGCGAAGAGGCAGGCGCTGGAATACGTCGCGGCCTACGAGAAGATGTATGGCGCCAAGCCCGCGACCTTTGGCGCGAACGTGTTCGACGCCGGCCTGCTGCTGCAACGCGCCGTGCCCGAGGCGCTGAAGAAGGCCGGGCCCGGCACGCCGGAGTTCCGCGCCGCGCTGCGCGACGCGCTGGAGTCGATCAAGGAGCTGGTCGGTACCCAGGGCGTCTACACGATGACTGCGCAGGATCATTCGGGTTTCGACAGGCGCGGGCGTGAGCTGATGACCTTGCGCGAGGGCAAGTGGCAGCTGATCCCCGAGTGACGGGTTCGTCCGCTTGACACACAAGCAGTCGCGCGCCATAATGCTTTACAACTGAACTATTCATAGATCATCTAAAGCGCTGTTCTGGCGCGGAGACCCCATGAACATCGTCTGTATCGGCGGCGGCCCCTCGGGCCTGTACTTCGCGCTGTTGATGAAGCAGCAGGACCCGGCGCACGAGGTCACGGTGGTCGAGCGCAACCGGCCCTACGACACCTTCGGCTGGGGTGTCGTGTTCTCCGACCAGACGCTGAGCAACCTGCAGGCCGCCGACCCGGTCAGCGCCGCACAGATCCTCGGCGCATTCAACCACTGGGACGACATCGAGGTCAACATCCGCGGCGCCAAGGTGCGGTCCGGCGGCCACGGCTTTTGCGGCATTGGCCGCAAGCGGCTGCTCAACATCCTGCAACGGCGCTGCGAAGAGGTTGGCGTCAAGCTGGTGTTCGAGGCCGACGTCCAGAACGACGACGAATACCCGCACGCCGATCTGATCATCGCCAGCGACGGCCTGAACAGCCGCATCCGCTCGCGGCATGCCGCGACCTACCAGCCCGACATCGACACGCGTGATTGCCGCTTCGTCTGGCTTGGCACGAACAAGCTGTTCGAGGCCTTCACGTTCGCGTTCGAAGAGACCGAGTGGGGCTGGTTCCAGGCGCACGCCTACCGATTCGACGACAACACCTCGACCTTCATCGTCGAGACGCCGGAGCGCGTCTGGCGCGCCGCCGGCCTGGACACGATGGAGAAGGAGGCGGCGATCGTGTTCTGCGAGAAGCTTTTCGCCAAGTACCTGGACGGCCACTCACTGATCTCGAACGCCTCGCACCTGCGCGGCTCGGCGCAGTGGATCAGGTTCCCGCGTGTCGTCTGCAAGCGCTGGGTGCATCACAACGGGCGCGCGCCGGTCGTGTTGATGGGCGACGCCGCGCACACCGCGCACTTCTCGATCGGCTCGGGCACCAAGCTCGCGCTCGAGAG
>JANYBE010000656.1 GCA_025360945.1 Rhizobacter sp.
CGTGCTCGCTGGCATCGCCGCGGTCAGCCTGGTCCACGGCAACGTGCACGGCATCACGCTGGGCTTCGGCACGACGCTGATCGGCGAGGCGGTGGACTACGCGATCTACTACCTGATCCAGGCGCGCTCGTTGACCGGCGCGCCCCCAGGCACCGGCTCGCAGCGCTGGATCGATGCGAACTGGCCCACGGTGCGCCTGGGCCTGTGGACCTCGGTGTGCGGCTTCGCGGCGCTGCTGTTCTCGGGCTTCCCGGGGCTGGCGCAACTCGGCCTGTTCTCGATCGCCGGGCTGACGGCGGCGGCGCTGACGACGCGCTGGGTCTTCACGCGGCTCGCGCCCGACGGCGCGCCCGGCATGGGTCTGCGTCGGCACCTCGGGCACGCGGTCGGCCGGTGCACCGCGGTGCTGCCGCGGCTCAAGCTGCCGCTCGCGGCGCTGACGCTTCTGGCAGCCTTCATGCTCACGTGGCTGCCATCGCCGTGGCGTGGCGACCTGTCGTCGCTGAGCCCGGTCGGCGCGGCGCGCATGAAGCTCGACGCCGACCTGCGCGCCGACCTTGGCGCGACCGACGCGGGCACGCTGATCGCGGTCTCCGCCGCCGACGAAGCCGGCGCACTGATGCAGGCCGAGCGCGTTGGCGAGCGGCTCGACAAGCTCGTCGATGCCGGTGCCCTCGCCGGCTACGAATCGCCGGCCCGCTTGCTGCCCAGCCCGGCGCTTCAGGCTCTGCGCCAAAAGGCCTTGCCCGATGCCGCCACGCTGAGCGCGCGCTTGGCCGAGGCCACCGCCGACGGCCCACTGCCCTCGCAACGCCTAGGCGGGTTCATCGCCGACGTGCAGGCCGCGCGAATGCTGCCGCTGCTGACGCGCGCGTCGTTGAAGGACACCCCGCTGTATGCCGCGCTCGATGCGCTGCTCGTGCCCGGCAGTGGCGAGCGCCCGTGGCGCGCGTTGCTGAGCCTGCAAGCCGGCCCGCAGGAAATCGATCCCGCCCGGCTGCGTGCCGCGCTGGCCGACGTGCCGAGTGCGCGCGTCGTGAGCATTAAGCCCGAGCTCGACGCGCTCTACGCCCGCTACCTGCACGAAGCCAGCTTGCAGGCCTTGCTCGGCGCGCTGGCCGTGTGCGTGCTGCTCGCGCTGCACCTGCGCTCGGCGCGCCGCCTGTGGCGCATCGCTCTGCCGGTCGCGAGCGCGGTACTGATTGTGCTTGCCGCATTCAGCGCGGCCGGCGCCGCGCTGGGCATCCTGCATCTCGTCGGTCTGTTGCTGACGGTCGCGATCGGCTCCAACTACGCGCTGTTCTTCGACCAGATTCGCGACCAGGAAGAGCACCACGCCGCGGGCACTCCGTTTGTCATCGACAACGACACGCTGGCCTCGCTTGCTCTCGCCAACCTCACCGCGGTAATCTCGTTCTGCCTGCTCGCGGTGTCGAGCATCCCGGCACTGTTCGCGATCGGCCAGGTAGTCGCGCCGGGCATCGCACTGAGCCTGCTGTTGTCGGCAGCCTTCATCGCTGCACGTAAGCCGTGAAATGTTGACCCCTGCGTCGCGTCGCTCACGCCCCCCGAGGGGGCGCTCAGGCGCCCCGGGGCTGCCCGACGCTGCCTGAGGCCAGGGCGCTGTGTAAAAATTCAGCGATCACGCTCGCCAACCCCATGCACGCCCCCACGCCCCCCGCTCCTCTGATCGACACTCTGCGCTGGCGCATGCCGCTACTGGTGAAGGCCAGCGCTGCGCTGCATGTCGCGGCCGGCGCAGCAGTGATCGCGGCGCCCGCGACCTGGCCCTGGGCGCTCAGCGCGGTGGCGCTGGACCACGCCCTCGTCACCGCCACCGGCCTGTGGCCGCGCTCGACGTGGCTCGGTCCGAACTTGCGACGCTTGCCGGCAGCCTCGGCCGCGCGCGGCGAAGTCTCGCTGACGATCGACGACGGCCCCGACCCCGCGGTCACGCCCGCGGTGCTCGATCTGCTCGACGCGGCCGACGCGCGCGCCACCTTCTTCTGCATCGCGGCACACGCTGAGGCCCATCCCGCGCTGTGCCGCGAGATCGTGCGGCGCGGTCACAGCGTGCAGAACCACAGCCATCGCCACTCGCACACCTTCTCGCTGCTCGGCCCGCGCGCCTTCGCGCGCGAGCTCGAGCGCGCGCAGGACGCGCTGGCGCAGATCACCGGTCAACGCCCGCGCTACTTCCGTGCCCCCGCAGGGCTGCGCAACCCCTTTCTCGCTCCGGTGCTGCACGGGCTGCGACTCGAGCTAGTGAGCTGGACGCGGCGCGGCTTCGACACCGTGCGTCGCGACCCCGCCGACGTGCTCGGACGCCTGACGCGCGACCTGCACGCGGGCGACATCCTGCTGCTGCACGACGGGAACGCCGCGCGCACGGCCGATGGTCGGCCCGTGGTGCTCGATGTCTTGCCGGCATTGCTGACGCGCTTTGAGGCACTGGGCCTGCGCGCCGTTACGCTGCCCGAAGCGATGCAGGCGAGCGCATGACGGCCGCCGCGGCGACGCGCACCGACTGGCGCAAACTGCTCGACGCGGCGAGCGCACCTTACCGCAGCGCCGGCAGCTTCGCGTGGCACTTCGCGCGCCGTAAGCTCGGCATGGATCCGGTGTTCCGGCACCTGCTGCTTCAGGGCCTGATCGCGCCGAACTCACGCGTGCTCGATATCGGTTGCGGCCAGGGCCTGCTCGCAAGCCCGCTGCGCGAGTGCACCGCGCTCGCCACCCAAGGGCAATGGTCGGGCAGCTGGGCTGCGGCGCCGACGGGCGCGCGCGTCACCGGCATCGAGATGATGCCGTGCGACGTGCAGCGCGCGCGCGCCGCGCTCGGTAACAGCGCCGAATTCATCTGCGGCGACATGCGCACGGCGCAGTTTCCCGCGGTCGACACGGTCGTGGTCCTCGACGTGCTGCACTACATCGGCGTGCCCGAGCAGGACGAAGTGCTGACACGCGCGCGCCTCGCGCTGCAGACGGGCGGCCGGCAACTGCTGCGCATCGGAGACGCGGCCGCTAAACGCGGCTTGTGGACCAGTCAATGGGTCGATGCGGTGGTGACCTTCGTGCGCGGCCACCGCGTCACGCTCCAGCACGGGCGGACGCTGGCGCAATGGGTCGCGCAGCTCGAATCGCTGGGCTTCCCCGTCAAGAGCGAGCTAATGAGCGCGGGCACACCATTCGCGAACGTGCTGCAGGTCGCACAGGTCGAAGGTGCGTTATGAAGCCGCTTGCGATTTCGGCATCCACGTTGACGACTGCGCTCGGTGCCGGTCGCGCCGCAACCTTGGCCGCACTGCAAGCCCAACGCAGCGGCCTCGCGCCGGCGCGCTTCGAGAACCTGCCGCTGCCGACCTGGACCGGCGAAGTGGCTGGCGTCGATGCCGTCACGCTTCCCGATGGTCTGAGTGCCTACGACTGCCGCAACAACCGCCTCGCATGGCTCGGCCTGCAGCACGATGGATTCACCGATGCGGTCGCTGCCGCGCGCACGCGTTGGGGCGCGGGCCGTATCGGTGTGTTTCTCGGCACCAGCACGTCCGGGCTGTTGCAGACCGAGCTCGCCTACCGCCGCCGCGAACCCGACGGCGCGTTGCCGGCGGACTATCGGTACGGGCCGACACAGAACACCTACTCGGTCGCGGATTTCGTAGCGCGTGGGCTTGGCCTGACCGGCCCAAACTGGGTCGTCTCGACCGCGTGCTCGTCCAGCGCCAAGGTGTTCGGCAACGCCGCACGCCTAATCGCAGCCGGGCTGATCGATGCGGCGGTGGTCGGTGGCGTCGACAGCCTGTGCTTGACGACGCTGTACGGTTTCAATTCGCTCGAGCTGCTGGCCAGCGACATCTGCCGTCCGTGGGACGGTGATCGCAACGGTCTGTCGATCGGCGAGGCGGCCGCGTTCGCCGTAGTCGAGCGCGAGTGCGCGGCGCCACAGGGCTGGCTGCTCGGCGTCGGCGAGAGCAACGACGGCCACCACATGAGCACGCCGCACCCCGAAGGCGCGGGTGCGATCGCCGCGATGCGTGCAGCGCTAGCCGACGCCGATCTGGGTGCTGCCGACATCGCCTACATCAATCTGCACGGCACCGCGACACCGAGCAACGATGCGGCCGAGGACCGCGCCGTCGCGAGCGTGTTCGGCACCCGCACGCCATGCAGTTCGACAAAGGGGGCCACCGGCCACACGCTGGGCGCAGCCGGTGGTGTCGAGGCCCTGATCGCGATGCTCGCGATCGAGAACGAGCTGATGCCCGCGGGCCTGAACATGCAGCGGCGCGACCCCGACCTGCACCTGAACTACCTGCTCGACAACCGCCATGCGCCGGTGCGCCGCGTACTGTCGAACTCGTTCGGCTTCGGCGGCTCGAATGCAAGCCTGGTGTTCGGAGGCTTGGAGTGAGGGCCTTGAAAGTCTGGGTGCAAGGCATCGGCCTGCTGGGTCCAGGCCTGGCCTCGTGGGCGAGTTCGCAGGACGTGATGCGCGGCGTGCAAGCGCACGCGAATACGGCCGCCGTGCTGCCACCTCCAGCGCGCTTGCCGCCCGCCGAGCGCCGCCGCGCGGGCGCGGCCGTTAAGCTCGCGCTGGCGGTCGCCGACGAGGCGGTCGCACAGGCTCAGGTTGACCCCGGCACGCTTGCCACCGTGTTCACCTCGAGCAGCGGCGAGGGCGTGAACTGCCACGCGCTGTGCGAGACACTCGCCACGCCGGCGCCCATCGTCTCGCCGACGCGCTTCACGAACTCGGTCCACAACGCCGCCGCGGGCTGCTG
>JANYBE010000665.1 GCA_025360945.1 Rhizobacter sp.
CGTGCTCGCGAGCAGTGCCTGGGTGTAGGGGTGGCGGGGCGCAGCGAACAGCAGCGCCTTCGGCGCGCGCTCGACGACCTTGCCGAGGTACATCACCAGCACCTCGTCGGCAATCAGTTCGACGACGGCGAGGTTGTGCGAGATGAAGACGTAGGCGACGCGGGTTTCGTCCTGAAGGTCCATCAGCAGGTTCAGCACCTGGGCCTGGATCGAGACGTCGAGCGCCGAGACGGGCTCGTCGAGCACGACGATCTTGGGTTGCAGCATCAGCGCGCGCGCGATCGCGATGCGCTGGCGCTGCCCGCCCGAGAACATGTGCGGGTAGCGCGCGTCGTGCTCGGGCCGCAGGCCAACGCGCGCCATCATCGCGCGGGCCTTCTCGCCGCGCGCAGCCTTCGTCAGCTCGGTGTTGATCGTCAGCGGCTCTTCGAGCGCATGGCCGATCTTCTTGCGCGGGTTCAGGCTCGCGAACGGGTTCTGGAACACCATCTGCACTTGCTGGCGTAGCTGCTTGTTCAGCGCCTTATCGGCGTGGGTAACGTCGGTGCCCGCGAGCAGCAGCGCGCCGGAGGTCGGCGTCTCGATCATTGTCAGCTGGCGCGCCAAGGTGCTCTTTCCGCAGCCCGATTCGCCGACGACCGCGAGCGTCTTGCCGGCCGCGAGCGTGAACGACACGCCGTCGAGCGCGCGTGCGAGCGCCTTGGGCTTCAGCAAGCCGGTCGAGACCGTGTAGTGCTTGGCGAGCGCCTGCGATTCCAGCACCACCATGGTCTCGCTCATGCCGCCACCTGCGTCAGCGGATAGAAGCAGCGCGCCTGCGCGCCGATGTCACCGTCGAGCGCTGGCCGCTCGTTGCGACAGCGCGGCTGCACATAGGCGCAGCGCGGCGACAGCAGGCAGCCGCTCGGCCGGTCGAACGCACCCGGCACCATGCCGCCCATCGAGCGCAGCCGGCGCTCGCCGATGTTGTGCTCGGGCAGCGCCGACAACAGCGCTTGGGTGTATGGGTGGCGCGGCGCCTCGAAGATCTCGGGCACGCGCGCCGTTTCGACGACCTGGCCGGCGTACATCACGAGCACGCGCTGCGCGACTTCTGCGACGACGCCCAGGTCGTGGGTGATCAGCACGAGCGCCATGTCGCGCTCGCGTTGCAGCTTGATCAGCAGCGCGAGCATCTGAGCCTGGATCGTGACGTCGAGCGCGGTCGTCGGCTCGTCGGCGATCAGCAGGCGCGGGTTGCAGGCGATCGCCATGGCGACCATCACGCGCTGGCTCATGCCACCGGACAGCTGATGCGGGTAGGCCCACAGGCGGCGCTCGGCGTCGGGGATCTCGACTTGCTTCAGCAGCTCGAGCGCCCGCGCGCGCAGCGCCTTGCGCGAGCCGCCTTCGTGGATACGCAGCGTCTCGACGAGCTGGAACTCGACCGTGAAGCACGGGTTCAGGCTCGCCATCGGGTCCTGGAAGATCATCGCAACGTCCTTGCCGAGCAGGCCGCGGCGCTCCTTCAGCGGCATCGCGAGCAGGTCGCGGCCGTCGAACACCATCCTTTGCGCTTGCACGCGGCCGGGCTCGTCGATCAGGCCCATCAGCGCAAGCGCGGTCACGCTCTTGCCCGATCCCGACTCGCCGACGATGCCCAGCACCTCGCCCGCGTCCACATGCAGGCTGACGTTGTCCACCGCGCGGAAGGCGCCGAATTCGACGCCCAGGTCTTGAACTTCGAGCAAGGCCATTGCGCTATCTCTTGAGGCGCGGGTCAAGTGCATCGCGCAGCCCGTCGCCCATCAGGTTGAAGGCCAGCACCGAGACCAGGATCGCCAGGCCCGGCAGCGTCACGACCCACCACGCGCTCTGGATGAATTCGAGCGCGCTCGCCAGCATCGAGCCCCATTCGGGCGTCGGCGGCTGCGCGCCCAGGCCGAGAAAGCCGAGCGCGGCGGCGTCGAGGATCGCGGTCGAGAAACCGAGCGTGGCCTGCACGATCAGCGGGGCGGCGCAGTTCGGCAGCACGGTGTCAAACATCAGCCTCAGCGTGCCGGCGCCAGCGATGCGCGAGGCGGCCACGTAGTCCTTTCCCATCTCGCCGATCACCGCGGCGCGCGTGAGGCGCACGAAGTGCGGCAACATCACGATGGCGATCGCGTACATCGCGTTGATCAGACCCGGCCCCAAAATGGCGACGACAGCGACCGCGAGCAGCAGACTGGGCAGCGCGAGCATGATGTCCATCAGCCGCATGATCGTGAACTCGACGCCGCCGCGGAAGAAGCCCGCGAGCAACCCGAGCAGCACACCGCCCGAGAGCGACAGCACGACCGAGATCAGCCCGATCAGCAGCGACAGCCGCGTGCCGTGGATCAGCCGCGAGAGCAGGTCGCGTCCGACCGGGTCGGTGCCGAGCAGGAACAAGTGGCTGCCGATGGGCTGCATCGAGGGGGCCTTCAGCACAGCATCGGTGTATTGCTCACGCGGCGAATACGGCGCGATCACATCGGCGAACAACGCCGACAGCACGAGCACGACGATCACCCCGAGGCCGATCATCGCGCCGCGGTTGCGGCGGAAGTCGCGCCACAGCTCTGCGAGCGGTGACGGCGGTGCGGCGACTTGGACGAGCGCAGGCGTGCTCATGTGTGTCGAATTCGCGGGTTGATCACGCCGTACATCACGTCGACGAAAAGGTTCACGCCGATGATCACGCTCGCGCTCATCAACAAGCCGCCCTGCACGGCCGGGTAGTCGCGCCGCCCGATCGCCTCGACGATCCACTTGCCGATGCCCGGCCACGAGAAGATTGTTTCGGTCAGGATCGCGCCGGCGAGCAGCGTGCCGACCTGCAGACCCACCGTCGTGATCACCGGGATCAGCGCATTGCGCAGCGCGTGGATGCCGACGACGCGCAAGGTCGACGCGCCTTTCGCGCGCGCGGTACGCACGTAGTCTTCGCGCAGCACCTCAAGCATGCTCGAGCGCGTCATGCGTGCGATCACGGCGAGCGGGATCGTGCCGAGCGCGATCGACGGCAATATCAAATGCGACAGGGCGCTGCGGAACGCGCCCTTGTCGCTGCTCAGCATCGAGTCGATCAGCATGAAACCGGTCACCGGCGCAATGTCGAACTGGATCGCGATGCGGCCCGACACCGGCGTCCAGCCCAACGTCACCGAGAACGTGAGGATCAGCAGCAGGCCCCACCAGAAGATCGGCATCGAGAAGCCGGCTAGCGAAGCGCCCATCACCGAGTAGTCCCACACGGTGTTGCGCTTGACCGCCGCGACGATGCCGGCGGGCAGGCCGATCAGTAGCGCGAGCAGCATTGCGCACAGGGAGAGCTCGATAGTCGCCGGGAAGCGCGCGGTGAACTCGCGAAAAACCGACTCGTGCGTGATCGTGGACAGGCCCAGGTCGGCGTGCAGTGCCTTCCACACGTACTCGGCGTACTGGACCGGCAGCGGCCGGTCCAGCCCGAACTCGTGCAACAAGCGCTGATAGCGTGCTGAGTCCATGCCGCGCTCGCCCGACAGCGCCTCGACCGGGTCGCCGGGCAGCAGCCGGATCAGCGAGAACACCAACAGCGTGATGCCCAGGAAGGTGGGCAGCACGAGCGCGAGGCGCTTGAGGACGAACGTGAACAAGGGGTCGCCCTAGCGAATCAAGAGGATCACTTGTCGGCCAGATCGACCTTGTCGAAATAGTGGTGCGCGGTCGCGTCCATCTTGTAGCCGATCACTTCCTTGCGCACCGGGTCAAAGCGCACCGAGTGGGCGATCGTGATCCACGGTGCCTCTTCCTTCGCGATGACCTGCGCCTTCTCGTACAGCACAGTACGGTCGGCTTGCTTGGTCACGAGCTTTGCTTTCTGGATCGCGTCCTCGAAGTCCTTGTTGCACCAGCGCGCGACGTTGCCGCCGCCCTTCACGGCCGAGCAGCCGAGCAGCGGCACGAAGAAGTTGTCCGGGTCACCGTTGTCGCCCGACCAGCCGAACATCATCGATTGCTGCTCGCCGGTCTTGCTGCGCTTGCGGTATTCGCCCCATTCGAAGGTGATCAGCCTGGCCTTGACGCCGACCTTTTCCCAATCAGACTGGATCAACTCGGCCATGCGCTTGCCGTCCGGGTTGTACGGACGGGTGACGGGCAGGTACCAGAGGTCGACCTCGGTGCCGGCGGGCAGGCCGGCCTGCGCGAGCAGCGCCTTGGCCTTGGCGGGGTCGTACGGATAGTCGGCGACCTTGTCGTTGTAGCTCCACAGCGTCGGCGGGATCGGGTTTTTCGCGACCGCACCAGCGCCCTGGAACACTGCGTCGAGGATGCCCTTCTTGTTCACCGCCATGTTCAGCGCCTGGCGCACGAGCTTGTTGTCGAATGGCTTCTTCTCGACGTTGAACGCGATGTAGCCGACGTTTAGGCCGTTCTTCTGCACCAGATTGATGGCCGGATCGTTCTTCATCAATGCCACGTCGGCCGGCTTCGGGAACGCCATCACATGACACTCGCCGGTCTTCAGTTTGGCGTAGCGCACCGATGCGTCGGTCGTGATCGCAAACACCAGATTGTCGATCTTGGGGCGACCGCCCCAGTATGCGTCGAAGGCCTTGTAGCGCACGACCGCGTCTTTCTGGTACGAGACGAAGCTGAACGGGCCGGTGCCGATCGGCTCGCGGTCGATCACATCTGGCGTGCCGGCGGCCTTCATCTTGTCGAAGTATTCGGCCGAGAGGATCGAGTTGAAATCCATCGCCATGTTGGCCATGAATGGCGCCTCGGCCTTCTTCAGCACGAATCTCACCGTCATCGCGTCGAGCTTGTCAACGTGGTCGACGATATTCTTCATGTCCATGTCGTCGAAGTACGCGTAGGTCGTGCCCGGCGTCGTTTTTGGGATCAAAGGGTCGGCCATGCGGTTGAACGAGAACACCACGTCGTCGGCGTTGAAGTCTCTGGTCGGCGTGAACTTCGGCGAAGTGTGGAACTTGACGCCCTTGCGCAGCTTGAAGGTGTAGCTGAGGCCATCGGCCGCGGCGCTCCAGCTTTCGGCCAGGCCGGGGACGATGTTGGTCGTGCCGAGCTCAAACTCGACGAGGCGGTTGAACATCGGCACCGAGACGGCGTCGAAGGTCGTGCCGGTCGTGTAGTACTGCGGGTTGAAACCTTCCGGGCTGCCCTCGGAGCAATACACGAGGGTCTTGGCCGCGAAGGCCGCGCCGGCGCAGCTCAGCAGGGCGCTGGCCGACAGTAGCGAGAGGGTAAAGCCGCGGAGTTTCATGGGTGGTTCCAGAAGTTTTGACGGGCGCTCGTCGTGGGAGCGG
>JANYBE010000672.1 GCA_025360945.1 Rhizobacter sp.
ACCCGAGCGCGTGCTCGACCAGCCGCTGATCGAGAAGCTGGTCGATGTCATGCGTGGCGTCGTGCAGACCGGCACCGGCACCGCCGTGCGCACCGAGTTCGGCGTGCGCGGTGACCTCGCCGGCAAGACCGGCACGACGCAAAACAACACCGACGGCTGGTTCATGCTGATGAGCCCGAAGCTCGTTGCCGGCGCGTGGGTTGGCTTCAACGACCCGCGCGTGACGATGCGTGGCAACTACTGGGGCCAGGGCGGGCACAACGCGTTGCGGCTGGTCGGATCGTTCTTCCAGCAGGGGCAGAAGGCTGGGCTGATCGATACGCAGGCGGTGTTTCCGCAGGTCACGCGCGATGAGCCGGTGGCCGCAGAGCCCGAGCCTGCTCCAGATGCCCCGACCGACACGCCGAGCACGCCGGCCTCTGCGCCGCCGTCGCTGTTCCCTTCGCTGCGCGTCGTGCCGACGCCTGCCGCGGCCGCGGCCGAGCGCCAGATGCAGGACCAGGCACGCGGGCGCTGAAGCGCGTATGGCAAAAGGATCCGGTTCAACCTAACCCGGAGCGCGATCCATGAAGAACTCGCTCATCGCCAGCCTTGCTGTGCGGTGCTCGATCGCGCTGGCGCTGGCGCAGGCGCTGGCGACGACGCAGCGCCTGCGTGGCAGCGTCAAATCCTTCGAGTGGCAATACGCTCGTGCTCGCCGAGCGCAGCGGCGAGACAATCACGCTCGCACTCGCACTCGCACTCGCACTCGCCGACAATTTCAGCGTCACCGAGGTCGTGACGATTGAGCCGGCGGCGCTGCGCCCACAAAGCTTCCGGGACCGCCGCGGTGCCGGGGGTCGACGGCACGCTGAGCGCGCTTGAGGTGCTGGTCTTTCCCGAGGCCGCACGCGACAGCGGCGAGGGCCACTACCTCTGGGTCCTGCAACCCAGTAGCACGATGACCAACGCTACCGTCGCCGAGCTCGCGGCGACGCCGCAGGGTCGCAGCGTGGAGCAGCGCTACAAGGATGGCGAGAAGACTGTGATCGTGCCCGACGACGTGCCGATCGTGACCTTTAAACCCGGTGACCGCGCACCTGCTCGTCCCTGGCGCCAAGATGATGGTCACGGCGCAGCTGCGCGATGGCAAGCCAACCGCGCTGCGCGCGCTCGCCGGGCGCGGCGGTTTCGCCCCGCCTATGTAGCGCGGCTGGCGCCGGGTGCTGCGCCTTCTGTTCAGGGCGCGGCCAGAAACAGCGCCGGGTCCACCAGCGCGCGATTTAGGCTCACCGACCAGTGCAGATGCGGCCCGGTTGCCCGGCCGGTCGCGCCGACCGCACCGAGGACTGCGCCGGTGGCGACCTCGTCACCAACCTTCACGTTGATGGCCGAGAGATGGCAATACATTGTCAGCAGCCCGGAACCGTGGTCCAGCCACACGGTGTTGCCGTTGAAGAAGTAGTTGCCGGTGTCGATTACGTGGCCCGCGGCCGGCGCGACGACCGGGGTGCCGAGTGCCGCCGCGATGTCCATGCCGCTGTGCGGATTGCGTGACTGGCCATTGAATATGCGCCGCAAGCCGAACGAGCTCGAGCGCGGGCCGGGCGTGGGTTGACGCAGCAACAAGGTCGCCGGCAAGGACTCGCTGAATGTCGCGGTCACGTCCGCGAGATGCGTGCGCTCGCGCTCGTAGCGCGCGAGATCGTCCTTGGACAGATCGACCTGGCCGGGCGCGACGTTTAGGCGCTGCTCCTTGTAGCGAAACGGCTTGATCGTGAAGGGCACGACGCTGGGCGCGCCATCGCCGCGTTGGACTGTCACGTGAGCGCTGCCGGGCGCAGCGCTGAGCGCAATGCCGACCACCGCAGTCCACTGCTTGCCCTCGGGCACCACCAGCACCGGAACGCCGTTGAAGCTGACGTCGGGCGCTCTGGCCGCGGCGCCGAGCGCGATGCGCGCGAGACCTCCCGGCGCCAGGCGTTGTTGCGGAAGATCGGTGGCGCCGGCGGACGCCGCGGCCAAACACAGGATCGCACCGCAGAATGCTCGTGTGAAGGAGATGACCTGCGACATGCCCTCGAGTGTTACACGCCCCAGCGCAGCGCCGCCGTGTGCAACGGTGCGTCCCACAGCGCGGGCGTTGCGGCATCGACCGCGCAGCCGAGGCCATTCAGCGGACAATCGGCTGACGGCAAGGAGTGCTCGCATGGCCCAACTGAGCTCCACTGAGATTGCGCACTACGCGTCCGAAGGCTGGCTGATCCCGCAGTTCCGATTGCCCGCCGCGCAGACCGACGCGATGCGCGACGCGCTCGACGCGCTGATCGCCGCGAACCCCGGGGTGCGCCCCGAGAAGCTCGTCTCTGCGCACATTGAAGGCGACAACGGCGAGGGTGTTCGCGGTAGCGCGAAGTTCCTCGAACTCGCGCGCGACCCGCAGATCGTCCAGCTGGTCTCGGGTCTGATCGGCGAGGACGTGATCCTGTGGGGCTGTCACGTATTTTGCAAACCCGCCGGCGTGGGCTTTGAGACGCCGTGGCATCAGGATGGCCACTACTGGCCGATCCGCCCCCTCGCGAACTGCACCGTGTGGGTTGCGCTCGAACCCTCGACGCGTGCGAACGGCTGCCTACGCGTAATCCCACGTTCACACCGTGCGCAACGGTTGCACGAGCATCTGCACGAAGACCGCGACGATCTGACGCTGAATCAGCGAATGGCGCCCGGAACCTTCGAAGAAGCGGACGCCGTCGATTTGGAGCTGCAGCCCGGCCAGATGTCCCTGCACGAGGTCTACATGATCCACGGCGCCGCGGCCAACACCTCGCAGCAGCGCCGCACTGGCGTGGCACTGCGCTACATGCCAGCGAGCTCCGTGTTCGAGCGCGACCTGCACCCCGCGCACGGCAAGACCGGCGTGGCGGTGGACTTCGCCAAGCGCCCTCTGTGGCTACTGAGAGGCGTGGACCGCAGCGGGCGCAACGACTTCGAGATCGGCCACCGCCGCGCGGCATTCACCATCCAGAGGATGATCAATCCGGACAGCACGTAGAACGTTGTCCCAAGCCCGCGCCCTGTCCAGTCGTCGCGATGATGCCGAAGAGTTGCGGCACCGAGGCCGGAATTCCATCGACGATGAGTAGCCTGGGTGCTGCGCGGCTGAACGCCCAAGTTCAGGAGGCCGTGAGATCTCGGCGCCAGGCGTCGAGCGCGGACAGGTCCGCGCCCATGCCACGCGGCAGACGCCCGGCGAGCGCCACCGTCGGCCCGGCGTCGAGCATGCGTTCAAAGACCGCGCGCACCTGGCGTGCACTGACTGCAGTCATATGCGCTGCGAGCTCGGTGCGCGGGCGAATGCGACCGAACGCGAACAGGTCCTGCGCCGCGTCCTCGAGTCGCCGCGATGGGCGCTCGTGGGCCTGCAGCCGGCGCACCAGAATCTGGTTGCGTGCGCGCTCCAGGCCGACGCGGTCGGTTGCGCGCGAGTGAGCGACGAGCAGCTTGCCAACTTCGTCGAAGAACTCGCCCACGTGCTCCGGCATCAGCGAGGCCTCGATCACGAACAGCCCCCAGCGATCGGCCACGTCGGCCGAGCATGCGGTGTAGTAGGCGAGCCCGCGGCGCTCGCGGATCTCGTGCATCAGCGGCGAGCTCATGCCCTCGCCGAACAGTGCCGCCGCGACAACGGCGGCGTGGTGGGCACCCTGCAGCGCCGGGATCGGGAACCCCAGCATCACGTGGCTCTGGCTGCTGCCGGCCTGGCGCTTAGCATGCATGCCGCCGACGTACGACGGTGCGGCCATCGCGTTCTCGGTCCCGCGCGGCATCGCAGCGAACGCGGCGCGGACCTCGGCGACGATCGCCGCCGGCGCGATGTCGCCGGCCACGCCGACAACGACGTTGGCACCGGTGTACTGGCGCTGCACATAGCCGAGCAGCTCGTCGCGCGTGAAGCGCTCGATGTTTCGGCGCGTGCCGATTACCGGCTGCGCCAGCGGATGGGCGCCGAAGCAGGTCTTGTCGAAGAGCTTGAACGCCGTCGAGACAGGATCGTCCTCGTCCTCGACAAACTCCTGCAGGATCACCTGGCGCTCGCGTTCCAGCTCGTCGACGGGAAAGGTGCTGTGGCGCACGATGTCGCCTAGCATGCGCACGAAGGTCCCGGCGTGTTGCGCAAGGCCGGTCATGTGGTACGCCGTGTGGTCTTTGTCGGTGTGCGCATTGACCTGCGCGCCGAGCCGCTCGGCATCGAGGTTGAGGCGATGCGCGTCACGCGCATGCGTGCCCTTGAACGCCATGTGCTCGACCACGTGGCTGATGCCGTTCAGCCGCGCGCTCTCGTTGCGGCTGCCGGTGCGCACGAACACGCTGACGCTCGCGCTCGCGGAATGCGGGAGGCGGATGGTGACGACACGCACGCCGTTGGGCAGCGCGGTCACTTGCTCCATGAGTCTTTCAGGCCGGCGATCCGGTTGATCACGGGTCGACCCGCCACATGATCGACGCGATCGGCGACGAAGTAGCCGTGGCGTTCGAACTGGAACTTGTCGTCGGGCTGCGCGTTTGCGAGCGAGGGCTCGATGTAGCCACGTACGACCTTCTTGCTGGTCGGGTTCAGACTGGTCTTAAAGTCCTTGCCGCCCGCATCGGGTTGCGCTTCAGTGAAAAGGCGGTCGTAAAGACGCAGCTCGGCCGGCAGCGCATCGTGCACGCCAAGCCAAGTGATCGTGCCCTTGACCTTGACCGCATCGGCGCCGGGCGTGCCGCTCTTCGTATCGGGGACCACGGCGGCGGTGACGGCGCTGATGTTGCCGATTGCGTCCTTCTCGCAGCCGGTGCACTCGATCACCATGCCGTACTTAAGCCGCACCTTGTTGCCGGGGAACAGGCGGAAGAAGCCCTTGGCCGGCACTTCGGCAAAGTCGTCGCGCTCGATCCAGACCTCGTGCCCCAAGCTGAACGCGCGCGGCGTGAGCTCGGGCCGGTGCGGGTTCGCCGGCGCGTGACAGGGCTCACGAAAATCGTCGCTGCCGAACAACTTGGCCCAGTTCGTCAGCTTGAGCTTGACCGGATCGATCACCGCCATAGCGCGCGCTGCCTTGCCTTCGAGGTCTTCACGCAGCGCGATGTCCAGGCTCGCGTAGTCGGTCCAGCCGCCAGCCTTGCTTGTGCCGGCGCGCTCGCACATCAGTCGCACGGCCTCGGGCGTGTAGCCGCGCCGGCGCAGTCCGACGATGGTCGGCATGCGCGGATCGTCCCAGCCGTCGACGATCTTTTCGTCGACGAGTTGACGCAACTTGCGCTTGCTGGTGATCACGTAGGTCACGTTGAGCCGCGCGAATTCATACTGGTGCGGGCGCGGCTGCGCCAGCAGGCCGAGCGTACACAGCGTGTCGAGCAGCCCGTCGTACCAGGGGCGCTGGTCCTCGAACTCGAGCGTGCATATGCTGTGCGTGATTCCTTCGAGCGCGTCCTCGATCGGGTGTGCGTAGGCGTACATCGGGTAGATGCACCAGGTGTCGCCGGTGTTGTGGTGCTCGGCGCGCTTGATGCGGTACAGCGCCGGATCGCGCAGGTTGATGTTCGGGCTCGCCATGTCGAGCTTCGCACGCAGCACCGCGGCGCCGTCGGCCAGCTGGCCGGCGCGCATCTGGCGAAAGCGTGCGAGGTTCTCGGCCGGCGTGCGGCTGCGAAACGGGCTGTCGGTGCCGGCATGCCCGAAGTCGCCGCGGTTGTGGCGCATCTCGTCTGCGGTCTGCTCGTCCACATACGCGAGCCCGGCTTCGATCAGCGCTTCGGCGGCGCGGTACATGAAATCGAAGTAATTGCTGGCGTAGTAGAGGTGGCTCACCTCTGCTCCGCCAAATTGTGAGTGCCAGTCGAAGCCCAGCCATTTGACAGCGTCGAGGATGCTGTCGACGTACTCCTGCTCTTCCTTCTCCGGGTTGGTGTCGTCAAAGCGCATGTGACACACGCCGGCGTATTCGGTTGCGAGGCCGAAGTTCAGCGTGATGCTCTTTGCGTGACCGATATGCAGGTAGCCGTTCGGCTCGGGCGGAAAGCGCGTGCGGATCTTTGCCGGGTCGCGCTGGCCGGCGGCGTGGTGGACGGCATCGCCCGGCGTGCCGGCGAAGCGGCGTTGTGCGTAGCGGCCGTCCGCAAGGTCGTGCTCGATGATCTGGCGCAGGAAGTTGCTGCCGGGCTTGGGGGCGGAATCGGTGACGGAGCTCATTGGATGATTCTATCGACGCACCCCAGCAACTTCTCTTTACGTGCGCGTGCCGGCCCGGCGTCAACGCGCGCGGGGGTGCGGCGCGTTGGAGGCACATCCGAGCCTCGTCTGTGGCCTGCCGAAGGAGAGCAAGATGAACAAATCCATCGTTCTCGCGTTGATCGCCAGCGCCGCCGCGCTCGCCACGGTACCGGCGCATGCCGGCAACGTCTCGTGGTCGGTCGGCGTCAACCTGCCCGGCATCGTGTTGCCGGTGCCGCCCGTGTTCGTGTCCGCACCGGTGCCCGTGTACGCACCGGAGCGGGTGTACCTCCAGGCGCAGCCGGCCTGTGCACCGGAGTACGTGTACTACCGGCGCGTGCCGGCCTACGTGCGGCCAGTCTCCGTGGTGTACCCGCGCTACTACCCGCGCTACTACCAGCCGTACTGGCATCGCGACCACGACCACTGGGAGGGTCGGGGCTGGCACCGCGACTGAGCCGGATCTGTCGGAGCTGGCCTACGCGCTGACGGCCAGCGATCCGATGTCCGTAGCAAGCAGTCTGTCGAACAATCAGCAACAGAAGGCGCGCTCTCCAGCGCGCTGCCATCGAAGGAACTTCATCATGTTGCCCATGCGCCGCCCCCTGTCTACCGTCCTGAGCGCCAGCGCGCTGGCTTTCATGACCGCCTGTGCCGTGCCCGTGCGCGAAGAGCGTGTGGTCTACCAGACGGCGCCGGCGACCCGGCCGGTACCGGTCTATGCCGAATACGGGCGGGTCGAGAACATCGGCTATATCCAGGTCTCGCAGCGGCCAAGTGGCGCGGGCGCGGTGCTGGGTGCGGTGATCGGCGGCGTGATCGGCCACCAGCTCGGCGGCGGCACTGGCAATGCGCTGGCCACCGGCGCGGGTGTGATCGGCGGCGCAGTCGCCGGTAACGCGATTGAAGGTCGCAACCGGCGCGACGACGAGGTCTATCGTGTTCAGGTGCGCTTCGACAACGGCAACGTTCGCGACTTCGACTTCCAGCGCATCGACGACCTGCGCACCGGCGACCGGGTCAAGTTTGAAGACGGTCAGCTGCACCGGATGTGAACTAGCGTTCGCTCTGGCGAAGGTGTTCGATCTCGCGAGCCAGCATGCCTCGGCGAACGCCTTCGCCTTGCAGCGCGATGAAGGTCACGATCCCGTGGATCGCCAGGCCCAGGCCCCAGCCGAACAGCGGAAAGTGGGACCAGCGCGGTTCGCCGGTCACCGAATTCACCGTATACAGCGCGACGTTGACGACGACGAACACGAACACGTGGATCAGAAAGCCCATCTTGCGGCTCACGCGGCGGCGAGCGCGAGCTTCGATGCTGTCGTCGTAGGTTCTGTCGTGGCGGCTCATCGTCATCTCCGTTCGATCTGCCGGATGTGGCAGTCATGAGCCAATAATGCGCGCGCGCATCACCTCCGGGGACAACGCTGCGATGAAGTGCAGATCGCGCTGACGAAGCGGTAAGGCCGCGGCGCCAAGCGCGGCAGCTCACATTGCCTTGAACAAGTGCGCGTAGAGCCGGCTCGCGACCAGCTTGTCCTTGCTGCCGCGCAGCGTCAACTGCACCTTGCCTGATTCGTCGCGCAGCGCGGTCGCGATCGCGTCCGCACGCACGACGGTGCCACGGTGGATCTGCCAGAAGCGCTGCGTGTCGAGTTGCGGCAGCAGCTCGCGCAGCGAAGTCCGGATCAGGTACTCGCGCTCGGCGGTGATCACGCGCACATACTTGTCGGCGGCCTCGAAGTACAGCACCTCGACGACCGGAACCATGTGGATCGCGGCGCCGACGCTGGCCTGGATCACCGTGAGCAGCTGTGGCGCTGGCGCCGCGAGGCCCGGCGCGACCAGCAGGCTGCGCAGTTGCGCGAGCGTTGCTTCGATCGCCGCGGACGCGCCCGCTGCGGCAGGCTCGCGGCGCGACTTCAACGCCGACTGCGCGCGCGCACAGGTCTGCGCAAGTCGCTCGGGCTGCACCGGCTTGAGCACGTAGTCGACCGCGGCGTGCTCGAACGCCTGCAGTGCGTACTGGTCGTAGGCGGTCACGAACACGATCAGCGGCAACGGCACGTTCGAATCGTCCGACCAGTCCTCGGCCAGTGCCTGCGCGGCTTCGAGCCCGGTCATGCCGGGCATGCGAATGTCAAGAAACACCACGTCGGGCCGCAAGGCCAGCGCCTGCTCGAGCGCCGCCGCACCGTGACCGACATTCGCGACGATGCGCAACTCGGGCCACGCGCGCGCGAGCTCGGCCTGCAAATTCGCGGCGAGCAGCGGTTCGTCTTCGGCGATCAGGGCAGTGGCGTTCATCGCGTGTTCATTCGGTGGCGGTGAGCGGCAGCCGGATCGTCGCGAGAGTGCCGCCGTTCGCGTCGGGCGCGTTCTGCAGGGTCAGCGACGCGCGCTCGCCGTACAGCGTGGCGAGCCGCTCGCGCACCTGCACGAGGCCGAAGCGCGTGCCGTCGCTGGGCGCGTCGCACAGGCCTGCACCCGTGTCACGCACGCGCAGCACCAGCGTGTCGCCATCGCGTGCTGCGCTGACGCAGACGAGGCCGCCGGCCACGTTCGGCTCCAGCCCGTGCTTGATGCAGTTCTCGACCAACGGCTGCAGCAGCAGGGGGGGCACAGCCGTCGCGGCCAACTCGTCGGGCAGATCGAACTGCGTCTGCAAGCGCTCGCCCATCCGCACCTTCATCAGCGCGAGGTAGTCAGCGAGCCGCGTGAACTCGGCGGACAGCGGATGCTGCGACGCGCGCGAGGCGTTCAGCGTGGCGCGCAGGAAGGCGATTAGCCGGTCCAGCATCAGCTGCGCGCGTGGCGGATCCATCCCGATCAGCACGCGCAGGTTCGCCAGTGTGTTGAACAGCATGTGCGGCTCGAGCTGCGACTCGAGCAGCTTGAGCTGGTGTTCGGCGGCCTGACGCTGGGCTGTCAATGCGGCGGCTTCGCGGTCGGCGATCATTCCGCGCGAATAGAAGTAGTACGTGATCGCGATCGCCGGCACCAGCGCGAGCAACAACAGCGACAGCGCCTCGCGCAGGTTGACGACGTCGAACAAGGTCGGCGAGCGTTCGCCGGTTAGCCAGTTTATGGTCGCCGTCCCGAGGCTGTAGCCGGCGCAACTGCCGACGACGACGACCGCGATCATCCACTGCCAGCCGGGCCATTCGTCGCCGTCGGCCGGTGCGACGGCGCCCGTGCGCACCCGCAGCCAGCGCGCGAGCAGCAGCCGACCGCTGTCGATCAGGAACCAGCACCACAGCGAGATGCTCAGTCCGTAAGCCATCGTGTACCAGAAGCCCTGGCCACGCAGGATCCAGTAGCACAGACCGATCCCGACACCGAAGCCCGCACTGCGCAGCGCACGCAGCAGGTAGGGCGCGCGCAGGCGCGAGGGCGTCGCGCAGCTGGGATCGGCGCTTTGGGTCATTGGCGTGGATTCTCGCCCAAGCCTCCGACAGCTCAGGCCACTTGCGCGGCGAGGGCCGGGCGAGCCAGTCCGCGCAGCTGCATCGCACGCGCCAGGAACAGACCGCTAAATGTTCCGTAGGCCAGGCTGCACAGGCCGGCGAAGGTGGTGTCCGTCGCGAGCGCCGGGTGCATCGCCAGGCCCGCGCCGGCGAAATATTTGATGCAGAACAGGCCGACGATCAGCACCAGCGGCAGCCAGCTGCCCGGCACGTGCAGGCGGCCGGCCTGGCCCGACCAGTGTGCGCCGCGCACCGAGACCAACTGCCGGCCGATGGCGAGCGCCGCACCGACGCCTGCCGCCCAGCCGCCGAGCGCGACTGGGAAGTGCCCGAACGCGCTGAACACGCCGCTCAACGACAGGGCGATCAGCACCAGCGGCAGGACGGTGACGCGCACCATCGTCATCTCGCGGTCGCGCGTCTGCCATAGGCCGAGCGCGATGAGCCCGGTGAGCAGGCCCCAGACCCAGACGGGGGTGTGTTGAAGGATGGCAATGAACATGGAGTCTCTCCTGGAAGGCCATGGCGCACCGTGCGCCGATGGGCGGACTGTGGCCAAGGGCGGTGCGCACCACCACCGGCACGCGACGAAACGACACCGCGCGGCGCAAGATGGCGCGGCGCCGGCGCCAGCGCCGAGCGCTGCTGCAAAATGCCCGGATGAGACCTTTGCTCTGCCAACTCGCGCTGCTGCTGGGCTTCTGCGGGCCGGCCTTTGCGCAAGGCTCAGCGCCTGAGAGCGACGCGCTGGCCGCGCGCTTCCCCGACCCGATCGTCACCTACCGCACGCCGGCCTTCGAGCCGGGCCACGACGGCGTCACCAGTAACGCCGAATTGCGCGCGCTGGTTCACGCGATCGCGGCGGACGCGGCCAACACCAGTGCCGTGACGCTGATCCAGACCGGCAGCTCGCAGACCGGTGTACCGCTGGAGGCGCTGCACTTCAGCCGGCCAACGGCAGGCGCCGCGCACCCGGCGGTGCTGCTGATTGGCCAGCAGCACGGCGACGAGCCGGCCGGCAGCGAGGCGCTGCTCGTGATTGCGCAGGAACTTGCGCATGGCAACCTGGCCGCGCTGCTCGATCGCATCGATGTCGTGATCCTGCCGCGTGCCAACCCCGACGGTGCGGCGGCCCACCGGCGCGGCAGCGCCAGCGGCATCGACGTGAACCGCGACCACCTGCTGCTGCGCACGCCCGAGGCGCAGGCGCAGGCCCAGCTCGCGCGCGACTTTAACCCGGTCGTCGTCGTCGATGCGCACGAGTTCGTGGCGCTCGGCCGCTATGTCGAGAAGTTCGGCGCGGCGCAGCGCTTTGACGCGCTGGTCCAGTACGCGATGGTCGCGAACCTCCCACCGCTGATCACGCGCGCATCCGAGGAGTGGTTTCGCCAGCCGATGCTGCAGGCATTAAAGGTGCAAGGCCTGAGCAGCGAGTGGTACTACACGAGCTCGTCCGATGGCACCGACAAGAAGCTGTCGATGGGCGGCGTGCAGCCCGACACCGGTCGCAACGTGAACGGGCTGCGCAACGCGATCAGCTTCCTGATCGAGACGCGCGGTAGCGACCTCGGCCGCACGCACCTGCTGCGGCGCGTGCATACGCATGTGGTCGCGATCGGCAGTATCCTGAAGAGCGCTGCGGCGCGCGCCGACGACCTGCAGAAGCTGCGCCGCTTCGTCGACGCCGAGGTCGCGGCCCAGGCCTGCCAGAGCGACGTGGTCGTCGAAGCCGCGGCCACACCTAGCGAGTACGCGCTCGCGATGCTCGACCCGCAGACCGGCGCCGACAAGACGGTCAATGTGGTCTGGGATTCGGCGCTTGCGCTAAAGCCCGTGCTCAGCCGCACAAGACCGTGTGGCTACTGGCTGAGCGCCGACCAGACCGACGCGGTGCTGCGTCTGCGCGGGCTGGGGGTGCAGGTGCAGCGCGTCGACGTGGCCGGCGAGCTGCGCGGCGAGGCCTACGCCGAGATCGCGCGCGAGTTCGGCGCGCGCAGCGACGCGCGCGGCAGCATCGCCGACGGCGGTGGTGTGCTGCGCGTCAAGGTCTCACTCGCGCCGGCGCTGATCGACGCCGTGGCGGGCAGCTACTACGTCGGCCTCGACCAGCCGCTCGCCAACCTGGTCGTCGCTGCGCTCGAGCCCGACACCCAGAACAGCTTCGTCACCAACCGCATCGTCGGCAGCGTCGGTGCACAGGCGCGCGTGCTGCGGCGGCCCGAGCTGAAGATGACTGCGGTACCGTGAATCCGGCGTAAGAATCCAGGGTCCGCAGCGACTCATTCAGAAGGCCACCCATGAACACCACCACGTCGCCCGCGCTGCAGCGCTTCTACCGCCATCGCCTGCCGGTGCGCGTGATGCACTGGATCAACGTCGCCTGCCTCACGATCCTGCTGATGAGCGGCCTGACGATCTTCAACGCCCACCCGGCGCTCTACTGGGGTCAGGGCTCGACTTTCGACAAGCCCTGGGTTGCCATCACGGCGGTTCAGGGCGCGAACGGCGCGGCAGTGGGCGTGACGCGCATCGCAGGCCACCAGTTCACGACCGACGGCGTGCTCGGCAACTCGCGCGTCGGCGACGCGACGACATCCACCGTGCGCGCGTTCCCGTCCTGGGCCACGATCCCCGGACCGCAGTGGCTGTCGATGGGGCGGCACTGGCACTTTTTCTTCGCGTGGATGTTCGTGATCAACGGCATCTTCTATGTGCTCTACGCGTTCTTAAGCGGTCACCTGAACCGCGACCTGCTGCCCACGCGGGACGAACTGCGCAACATCGGACGTTCGATCAAGGACCACGTTTTGTTGCGCCACCCCAGCGGCGAGGCGGCGAAGCGCTACAACGTGCTGCAAAACCTCGCCTACCTCGTCGTGATCTTCGGGCTGCTGCCGCTGGTGATCGTCGCGGGCATGGCGATGTCGCCACGGCTCGATGCGGTCTTTCCGGGCTGGGTGGGGCTGCTCGGCGGGCGGCAATCGGCGCGCACGCTGCACTTCCTCGCGGCGACCGGGTTGCTGCTATTCGTGCTTGTGCATCTGTTTGAGGTGCTGATCAGCGGTGCGTGGAATCAGCTCAGATCGATGGTGACCGGCTACTACGCCGTGCCGCCCGACAAGGAGACGATATGAGCACGACGCGCATCATCAAGAGTGGGCGCACGCCGAGCCGTGCACCGAACCGGCGCACCGCGCTGCGCGCGGCGCTCGCGTCGGTGGGCGCGGTCTCGCTCGCCGGGTGCGACCAGCTGTCGCAAAACGAGAGCTTTGTAAGCGTGCTCAAGAGCGCGCAGAACCTTAGCCACTCGGCTCACGGTGTCGTGGCCGGCCGCAAGGCGTTGGCGCAGGAGTTCAGCCAGGCCGATGTCGCCGCGCACTTCAAGGGCAACGGCACGCTGGTGCCGGCCGACGCCGACTACCACGCGCTGATGCAGGGCGGCTTCAAGGACTGGAAGCTCGAGGTCGCTGGCCTGGTCGAGAACCCTGCGAGCTTCTCGCTCGCCGAGCTGCACGCGATGCCCTCGCGCACGCAGATCACGCGCCACGATTGCGTCGAAGGCTGGAGCTCGATCGGCAAGTGGAAGGGCGTGCAGCTGAGCCACGTGCTCGAGCTGGTGAAGCCTCTGGCGAGCGCGAAGTACGTGGTGTTCCGCTGCGCCGATTCGATGGACGGTCCGTCACTCGACGGCCACGACTCGAAGTACTACGAGAGCGTTGATCTCGACGACGCGTACCACACGCAGACCGTGCTCGCCTACGAGCTCAACGACCAGCCGCTGCCGGTGAACAACGGTGCGCCGCTGCGCGTGCGCATCGAGCGCCAGCTCGGCTACAAGCACGCGAAGTACCTGATGAGGATCGAGCTGGTCGAGAGCTTCACGGCCATACGCGTCGGCAAGGGCGGCTACTGGGAAGACAACGGCTACGAGTGGTACGCAGGGATCTAGCGCTCAGGCTTGCGCTTGCGTAACGGCTTCCTAACGGCGCTCTCCTAAGACTGGCAGCGCGGTGGATCGGAGCGTGTTTCGACCTCGGGAGGGAGCGATGACCAAGGCACTGACCGGCTGGAATTCCTGCGTCGTTGCGCTCGATTGCGCCACTGCTGGCAATGCTTTCGCCGGGTGCAGCGTGGCTGCGCCGCACATTTTAACGCACAGGTGCCTGAGCCCTTGCGCGACGGCTTAGTGCGCGCCAACCCAGTGAACCAGCCGCTGTTGCGGGCCGCTGCACAGGCGGGGCTCGAGGGCCGGACGGATATGGGCGCTGCATCGGGCAGGCCAATGGTCTGGCGTCTATGAGAGCAGGCGCCGAACGAAGAACGACTAGATGTCGTCGCGAGCCGCCACGGTCGGCTCGCCCGCCACGTCGATCAGATGGGCCGTGACCACGCTGCGCGGACTCCTCACATGCTGCGCAAAGAACGGCGCAACATCTAGGCTTGCGGCTCTGTCCGGAAGCACGCGCCCCTTGAACCGGTCGCCGAGCGCTTGCGCATAGGCCGCAAAGCGTTGGGCGCTGCAGAACCTGTGGCCTTCGAATCGATAGGCCAGCACCGTGAGGTCTTCCCGCACGAGGCGCCGGCGGACAGCCCTGAGTTCGTCGGGGGCGATCTCGAGGCCGCCCGAGTCGTTGAGCGGCAGCGTGGGCTGGCACAGCATCGGCGCGAGCATCGAAGGCTCAAGCATCATCGTGGGCAAAGTTGCCCGTGAAGCGCATCCCAATGGCGCCGACACCCGGGCCGCCACATTCCCGATGCGTCAATCTCGCCAGCGCCCTGAGCCACAGCGTCACCGGGCTCGACTCGTTGGCAGCGAATGCGCGGAACTCGGCACTGGCGCAGGCTCGCCGAAAGACCGTGGCACCCTCGAGGACGCCACGGCACTGCGGCGCCTGATGCGTAAGATCGCTGGCGCCAATCCCAGCCGATACAGACCGGCGGCTCGGGCCGACCACAACAAGGGAAGCCACCCATGAACGAAGCGAATCCCGCACCTCAGATACCCGATCACCTGTCGGTCGACCCGCGCAGCCCTCATCACGTCGCGGCCGTGTTCGAGCACGAGATCGGCATCCGCCTGAACGGCAAGGAGCGCTTCGATGTCGAGGAATACTGCATCACCGAAGGCTGGGTCAAGGTGCCCGCCGGCAAGGCGCTGGACCGCAAGGGCCACCCGTTGATGATCAAGTTGAAAGGCAAGGTCGAGGCGTTCTACCGCTAGCCTGACCTGCCATGAAGCTGCCACGAAGCGCAGCTAGGGTCGTGCGCGTTCACACACCCGCGTGGCAGGAGACCACCTTGACTTGCAGCGACCACGAGCTGATTCGCCGCATCCACGCCGATCTGGCGGACAGCTACGACCAGGAGCTCGAACTAGACGACCGCAATGTCGACGACATCGCTGGCGGCCACGGGGTGCCCGACGACGACACCAAGCAAGCGCGCCGCCGCTTCGCATCGCCGCCGTGGTGGATCCGCGGGCTGCTGATCCTGACCTGCACCGGTGTGTACGATGCTGGCGGCGATTGTCTTGTCAGGGTCGCTGTGCTGGTTGTTCACGCACGTGTTCTGACGCGCCGCTGTAAGCTTTGCGGGCCTCGGATCGACGAACGTCTTCGAGGCCACTCGGCTTATCTGGAGACGTCATGCAAGTCGCGGTTCGATCCCTTTTCGTTGCAGCGAGTCTGGCGTTTGCCGCGACCGCTTCCTTCGCCGCCGAATTGCCGTTCAGCCAGGCTGCGCTCGACAAGGCCGTTGCTGATGGAAAGCCTGTCGTCGTCGATTTCGCGGCCAGCTGGTGCCCGACCTGCAAGCAGCAAAAGCCCATCGTGCAAGGCTTGCTGAAAGATCCGAAGCGCAAGACGCTGACCGTGTTCGTCGCCGACTTCGACAAGGAAGAAGCGTTGAAGAAGCGGATGAACGTGACGATGCAAAGCACGCTCATCGCGCTCAAGGCCGGCAAGGAAGTGGCGCGCTCGACCGGGCAAACCGACAAGGCCGCGCTCGGCGCGCTGCTCGACAAGGCCCTTTGACCGGATTTACGGCCGGACCCCGGTGGATTTCGGCCTCGTCACCTACGTGCTCGGCTACGTCGCCGGGGCGCTCTCAACGCTCTCGCCCTGCGTGCTGCCGCTGCTGCCGATATTGATCGCAAGCGCGACCACACAGCATCGTTTCGGGCCAGTCGCGCTGGCGGGCGGTCTCACGCTGTCCTTCGCCGCGGTGGGTCTGTTCATCGCGACGCTGGGCGCCTCGATTGGGCTGGACGCGGGCGTGCTGCGCCGGGCGGCCGCGGTGCTGCTGATGGCCTTCGGCCTGCTGTTGCTTTCGACGCGCGGGCAGGCGCGCTTCGCGCAGGCGACGTCCGGGCTGAGCCATGCCGGCGATGGCCTTCTCGCGCGCCTCACCGGCACTGGGTGGCGCGGCCAGCTCGTGGTGGGCCTGGTGCTCGGCGTCGTGTGGAGCCCCTGCGTGGGCCCGACGCTGGGCGCGGCGAGCACGCTCGCGGCCCAGGGCAGCCACCTTCTGCAGATCGCGGTGCTCATGCTGGTCTTCGGGCTGGGAGCAGGCACGCCGCTGGTCGTGATAGGCAGCCTCTCGCGCGAGGCGATGCAGCGCATGCGCGGCCGGCTGCTCGCGGCCGGGCAGCGCGGCCGCTGGCTGCTCGGTGCGGCGCTGGCGCTGACCGGGCTGGGCATTCTGACCGGGTGGGACAAGGGCTTGGAGACATGGGTCGTCGACCATTCGCCGGACTGGCTGGTCGAGTTGACGACACGCTACTGACGCCGGCACGTTCGCCCGGGCTCGCGTCACTTCTTGTGCTTGGTGAGGGGCCGCAGCGACCGCCGGCCCAGGTTCGCGCACAAAGTCGCATTCGCGCCGTTGTTGCGGGCCAACTTGGAGGCGTGCGAACGACGTTGGCCCTATACAGTTCGTCGGCCCATTCGCATTCGGAGTGCACAGATGACAGAGGCGTCACGATCCCCCGAGCGCGTCGGCACGACCCGGCGCAGTGCGCTGCACCGTGTGGCCCTCGCAACCGCAGTCATCGGCTGGGGCGTCCCGGTGTTCGCGGCGGGCCGCACGCTGAAGATCGCCTGCACGCTGGACGCCAGCGCGGCCGAGAAGGCCAACGGCAACGGCCTGCACCTTGGCGCGATGGCCTACTTCAACGCCGCCAACAAGGCCGGCGGCATCGGTGGATCGCGCTTCGAGATCGCGCTGTTGGATGACCAGTTCAAGCCCGATGTCGCGAAGGCTAACGCAGCCGCGTTCGATGCCGACAAGGCCGTGCTCGCGATGATTCACCCACTCGGCACGCGTCAGACCGCCGCCGTGATGGACGCGGTGCAGGACATGGCCGTGGTCGGCCCCAATACCGGCACTATCGGCCTGCGCAAGAAGGGCGCGACCAACGTGTTCTGGGTGCGCGCCAACTACGACCAGGAGATCGAGAAACTGGTGTCGACGGCGTCGACTCTGGGCATCACCCACATCGGCCTGGTGCACCCGACCGACCCCCTGGGCCAGTCGCTGCTGGCCGCGTTCAACGCGGCGATCGCCAAGTTCAACCTGAAGCCAGCAATCATCGCCACCACGCCCGGCACGACCAGCCCCGAGGTCGACCCGGCCGCGCGCGAGATCGTCAAGGCCGCGCCGCAGGTCGTCATCATGGGCCTGGCCGGCACCGCACCAGCTTTCGTGCGCGCGCTGCGCGCGGCCGGCGGCACGAGCGCGATCTACGGCCTGTCGATCGGGGCGAGCGCGACCAACATCAACTCGCTTGGCGACGCGTCGCGCGGCCTGGGCTTCTCGGTCGTTGTGCCGTCGCCGTTCGCGTCCAAGTATGAAATCGTGCGCCGCTATCAGGCCGACATGCAGGCCAGCGGCAACACCGAATACTCGCTACCCAGCCTCGAGGGCTACATCAATGCCCGCGTGCTGGCCGAAGGGCTGCGCCGTGCCGGCGCCAACCCGACGCGCGAGTCGGTACTCGCTGGCCTCGAAAGCATCGATGCGCTGGACCTCGGCGGTCTGCGCATCGGCTACGGCAGGACCAAACGCGAGGGCGGCAACTTCGTTGACGTTGCTGTCGTCGGCGCAGGCCAGCGTTTGATTAGCTGAGCGACCGGCGCCGCCGCCTCAGCGCCCGCGCCAGGGTCAGCAGTGTGATGGGCCTGCCGGTACCGGTGGCGCCGGTGATCGGCCCGTGGCGCTCGGCCAGCGCGGGCAGAAGGGATGCACTCGATCTTGTCGTGCCTGGCGATCAAGATGGGCTCGGCCATGGGCGCTCCGGCGGCGCCGCGAACGGCCCCAAGTAAAATTGCACTCCATCGAACCGGGGCTGCACTTCAGCAGGCCCGCGACAAGACATCCAAGAGGAGCCTCATGGCCGGTCATTCCAAGTGGGCGAACATCCAGCATCGCAAGGGCCGGCAGGACGAGAAGCGCGGCAAGATCTGGACCCGCGTCATCCGTGAAATCACCGTCGCCGCGCGTCAGAGCGGCGGGGATCTGGCGATGAACCCGCGGCTGCGGCTCGCGGTCGAGAAGGCCAGGGCGGCCAACATGCCGGCCGACACCGTCAAGAAAAACATCGACAAAGCCACCGGCAATCTCGAAGGCGTGAGCTACGAGGAAATCCGCTACGAGGGCTACGGCATAGGCGGCGCCGCGATCATCGTCGATTGCATGACCGACAACCGCGTGCGCACCGTGGCCGAGGTGCGCCACGCGTTCAGCAAGTACGGCGGCAACATGGGCACCGAGGGTTCGGTCGCGTTCCAGTTCAAGCACGTCGGCCAGCTCGTGTTCGCACCCGGCACGAACGAGGACAAGGTCATGGAAGTGGCGCTCGAAGCCGGCGTTGACGATGTGCTGACAGATGATGACGGCGCGATCGAGGTCCTGTGCGCGCCGCCATTGTTCGAAGCCGTCAAGGCCGCACTTGAAGCGGCGGGGCTGAAGCCCGAAGTGGCCGAAGTGACGATGCGTGCCGAAAACACAATCGAATTGACGGGCGAAGATGCCCTGCGCATGCAAAAGCTTCTCGACGTGATCGAAGAACTGGACGACACGCAGGCCGTGTTCCACAACGCCGAAATCGCGTCATGATGCCCTTGGCTCGCCACCGCTCGCGATCCCCCGAGGGGACGCGCGGCCTACGTGAGCCGGCTCGGCGGAGACCGGAATGAAGGTTCTCGTCATCGGCAACGGCGGGCGCGAGCACGCGCTGGCCTGGAAGCTCAAGTTCTCGCCCAGGGTCCAGGCGGTTTTTGTCGCACCCGGCAACGGTGGCACTGCGGCCGACCCGGATCTGCACAACGTCGCCATCACCGACTTCAACGCGCTGGCCGACTTCGTCGAGGCCGAGAAGATCGTGCTCACCGTCGTCGGCCCCGAGACGCCGCTGGCGGGCGGCGTTGTCGACGTGTTCCGTGCGCGCGGGCTGCGCGTGTTCGGACCGACGCAGGCCGCGGCGCAGCTCGAGAGCTCCAAGGCCTTCGCCAAGGCGTTCATGCAGCGCCACGACATTCCGACCGCTGCGTTCGCGACCTTCAGCGATGCGGCTGGCGCACATGCCCATGTGAACGCGAACGGCGCACCCATCGTGATTAAGGCCGACGGCCTCGCGGCGGGCAAGGGCGTGGTCGTCGCGATGAGCCTGCAGCAGGCGCACGAGGCCATCGACTGGATGCTCGGTGGCAACGACAACAAGCTTGGCGTCGTCCACAACGATGGCGGTGCTCGGGTCGTGATCGAGCAGTTTCTCGAAGGCGAGGAAGCGAGTTTCATCGTGCTGTGCGACGGCAAGAACGTTGTCTCGCTCGCGACCAGCCAGGATCACAAGCGCCTGCTCGACGACGACGAGGGCCCGAACACCGGCGGCATGGGGGCGTACTCGCCCGCGCCGGTCGTGACGCCGAACGTGCATGCGAAGGTGATGAACGAGATCATCTACCCGACCATCGCCGGCATGGCCAAGGACGGCATCACCTTCACCGGCTTTCTGTACGCCGGGCTGATGATCGACGCGAACGGCCAGCCGCGCACTGTCGAGTTCAATTGCCGCATGGGCGACCCCGAGACGCAGCCGATCATGATGCGGCTCAAGAGCGATTTGTTCGACGTGCTGATGCACGCAACCGACGGCACGCTCGACCAGGTGGATCTGCAGTGGGACCGGCGCGTCGCGCTCGGTGTCGTCATGGCGGCAAGCGGGTATCCGCTGAGCCCGCGTAAGGGCGACGCGATCACAGGGCTGCCGGACGACGCCGACGAAGCGATGGTGTTCCACGCGGGTACCGCGGCCGTCAATGAGGGTGTGGTCACGTCGGGCGGCCGCGTGCTGTGCGTAACCGCGCTGGGCGACTCGGTCAAGTCGGCGCAGCACAGAGCCTACGAGGCGCTGCGTGGCATCCACTTTGACGGCGCCCAGTACCGCGCCGACATCGGTTTTCGTGCGATCAAGCGCTGAACCCATGACGGCCATGCCGATCCAGCTGCAGGGCAGTCCGTTGGCCAAGGCCACGCTGCGCCTTGCCGGCTGGACGCTGCGCTTCCAGGGGCTGCCCGCGAAGCAGGGCGTGCTGATCATCTACCCGCACACCTCGAACTGGGACTTCGTGCTGGGCATGCTCACCAAATGGGCGGTCGGCATCCAGGTCACGTTCTGGGGCAAGGACACTCTGTTCAGGCTGCCGCTGTTTGGCCGCTGGCTGCGCTGGCTCGGCGGTGTGCCGGTGGACCGGCAGTCGGCCAACGGCATCGTCGGCCAGATGGCGCGCGAGCTCGAAGCGGCGCACGCGCAAGACCGGTTCATGTGGCTCGCGCTGTCCCCCGAAGGCACGCGCGGGCATACCGCCACGTGGCGCACCGGCTTCTATCACGTCGCATTGCAGGCACAGGTGCCGGTCGGGCTGGTCGCGCTGGACTACGGCCGGCGCGAGGTCGGCGTACAGCGCTTCGTGATGCTGACGGGCGAGTGCGCCGCCGACCTCGCGGCCATCGAGCTCGGTCTGTGCCAACCCCAGGGCAGAAGACCGGAGCGCGCGTCGCCGATCCGGTTCGAAGCATGAACGACACTGGGCGCGTTCGGGACTACCTGCTCGGCTTGCAGGGGATCATCATCGCGGCGATGGAGGCCGAAGACGGTCAGCCGTTCCTGCGCGACCAGTGGCAGCGCGAGCCTGGCGGCAAGCTCGAAGGTGAGGGCCGCTCGCAGCTGCTCGAAGACGGCCAGGTAATTGAGCGCGGCGGCTGCAATTTCTCGCACGTCAAGGGCAAGACGCTGCCGCCCTCCGCCACGCAGCACCGTCCCGAACTCGCGGGTGCGCCGTTCGAGGCGATGGGTGTGTCGCTCGTTATGCATCCCCGCAATCCTCATGTGCCCACAGTGCACATGAACGTGCGTATGCTCGCGGCGCTGCCAGTAGGACAGGAGCCCGTCACCTGGTTCGGCGGCGGCATGGACCTGACGCCGTACTACGGCGCCGAGGAAGACGCGGCGCACTTTCATCGCGTCAACCGGGACGCACTCGCCGCTTTCGGCGACGACAAGTACCCGCGCTTCAAGCAATGGTGTGACGAGTATTTCTTTCTGAAGCACCGCAACGAGCCGCGCGGCATCGGTGGCGTGTTTTTCGACGACTTTGCCGAGGACGGTTTCGAGCGCAGCTTTGAGATGCTGCGCGCGGTGGGCGATGCGTTTCTGCCCGCCTACTTGCCTATCGTGCAGCGCCGCAAGAACACGCTGTTTGGCGAGCGCGAGCGCGACTTCCAGGCCTACAGGCGCGGCCGCTACGTCGAGTTCAACCTCGTGTTCGACCGGGGCACGCTATTCGGCCTGCAATCGGGCGGTCGTACCGAGAGCATCCTGATGTCGATGCCGCCTATCGTGAAATGGCGCTACGACTGGCACCCCGAGCCCGGCACGTCCGAGGCGCGGCTGTACAGCGACTTCTTGCGCCCGCGCGACTGGGCGAGTTGGACACCCGATTGAACGCTCCCCGCATCGGGATCTTCGGCGGCAGTTTCGATCCGGTTCACAACGCGCACGTCGCGCTGGCCCGCGTCGCGCTCGCGGAACTGCGTCTGGACGAGTTGCTGTGGGTGCCGGCCGGGCAGCCGTGGCAGAAGCAGCGCCATCTCACTTCGGCAAAGGATCGCGAGGCGATGGTGCGGCTGGCGATAGCGGAGGAGCCGCGTTTCACGCTTTCGCGCATCGAGCTTGAGCGCAGCGGGGCGAGTTACACCGTCGACACCGTGCGCGCGCTGCAGGGCGCGCGTCCGGGTGCGCAATGGTTTCTGATCGTCGGCCAGGACCAGTACGCCGGGTTTCACACCTGGCACAGCTGGCAGGAACTACTGGGCCTCGTGACGCTGGCGATTGCCGATCGTCCCGACGCGAACCACACGGTCGACCCGCGGGTGCAGGCGGCCGCCCACGCTGCAGTGGCGCTGCCGATGATGGACCTGTCGTCTACCGACATCCGCGGGCGCGTCATGCAACAGCAGGGCATCACTGATCTGGTGCCCGAGCCGGTGGCGCGCTATATTGCCCGCCACCACCTTTATCGAGATTGAATCAAGGAGTCCCTGAACGGGAGCTGAATGGACATTCGTAAGCTGCAACGCGTCATCGTCGATGGCCTGGAAGATCTGAAGGCCCAGAACATCCTGGTCTTCAACACCGAGCATCTGTCGGCCCTTTTCGAGCGCGTCATCATCGCGTCGGGCACGAGCAACCGGCAGACCAAGTCGCTGGCCTCCAGCGTGCGCGAGGCGGTCAAGACGGCCGGCTACCCGGTGCCGCGCACCGAGGGCGAGGGCAACGGCGAATGGATCATCGTCGACTGCGGTGCCGCGGTCGTGCATGTGATGCAGCCCATGATCCGCGACTACTACCACCTCGAGGAGATCTGGGGTGACAAGCCGGTGAGCATGAAGCTCGCGAGCGCGACGACCCGACTCGTGAAAGCTGCGGAGCCCGATGCGCCAGTCAAGAAGAAGGCGACGGCGAAGAAGGCACCGACCAGGGTGCCTGTGAAAGTGGCGCCAGTGAAGAAGGCGGTTGCCGGGAAGGCCGCACCGACCAAGACAACCGCGCTCCGCAAGGCCCCGGCGAAGAAGACCACGGCACCGGCCGGGCGCGTGGTTACGCGTGTGGTCGGCGTGAAGAAGGCGCCGGCAAAGAAGGCCGCACCGGCAAAGAGGGCCGCACCAGCAAAGAAGGCCGCACCAGCAAAGAAGGCCGCACCGGCAAAGAAGGCGCCCGCGAAGAAAGTCGTCCGCAAGGCATGAAGCTGTTGCTGGTCGCCGTCGGCCAGCGTCAGCTGGGCTGGGCCGAGGAGGCCTACGCCGAGTTCGCCAAACGCTTCCCGCCCGAGATGCGGCTGGAGCTCAAGGCCGTGAAGGCGCAACCGCGCGGTGCAAAGACGGCCGAGCAATTGATGGCTGCCGAAGGTCTGCGCATCGAGGCGGCGTTGCCCAGCGGTGTGCGCCGTGTCGTGCTCGACGAGCACGGCGAGCGCGTCACGACGCTCCAGCTCGCGGCGCGAATGAAGACCTGGCTGCACGACGGGCGCGATGTTGCGCTGCTGATCGGCGGGCCGGACGGGCTGGCTGCGTCGCTGAAGGCAAGTGCCGACGAGACGCTGCGTTTGTCCGAGCTGACCTTACCGCATGCTTTCGTTCGCGTGTTGCTGGCCGAGGCCTTGTACCGCGCGTGGACGGTGACCGTGAACCATCCGTATCACCGTGAGTGACGGGAGCCCCCTTGATAGCTCCGCCCTCGCCCCCCAAAAGGGGGGCGACCAGCTTGGTGCGGCCCGGCGCTCGGCCCCCTTCATCTACCTCGCGTCGCAGAGCCCGCGCCGTCGCCAATTGCTCGAGCAGATCGGCGTGCGCTACGAGCTGCTGCTGCCGCGCGCCGACGAAGATGCCGAAGCGCTCGAAGCGGAGCAACACGGTGAGCTGCCGGCCGACTACGTCGAGCGCGTCACGCGCGCCAAGCTGCATGCCGCGGGAGCGCGCCTGAAGGCCAGCGGCCTGCCCGTGGCGCCGATCTTGTGCGCGGACACCACGGTCTCGCTCGGCCGCCGCATTCTCGGCAAACCAATGGACGCGGCCGACGCCATCGCGACGCTGACTCTGCTCTCGGGCAATACGCACCGCGTGATCACCGCGGTCGCGATCGGCACGGTACGGCGCGAGTTACTCGCGGTCAGCAGATCGCATGTCACCTTCGCCGCGATCCCGCGCGTCGCGATCGAGCGCTACGTCGCCGGCGGCGAGCCCTTTGGCAAGGCCGGCGCTTACGCGATCCAGAGTGCGTTTGCGGCCTGGATCTCGCACATCGAAGGTAGCCACTCCGGCATCATGGGCCTGCCCCTGTTCGAGACCGCGCAACTGCTCCAACAGGTGGGATTCACGATCTAAGCGCAGGGCTATCATGGGCCGAACAGCAGTAGAGAGCCCCGATGCAAGACATCCTGATCAACTGGGCCCCGCAGGAGACGCGCGTGGCCATCGTCGAGAACGGCGCGGTGCAGGAGTTGCACGTCGAACGCGCCGCCGAACGCGGACTGGTCGGCAACATCTACGCGGGCCGCGTCGCCCGCGTGCTGCCCGGTATGCAGTCGGCCTTCATCGACATCGGCCTGGAGCGCGCGGCGTTCCTGCACGTGGCCGATGTGCAGGTCAACGGTGTCACACCGCGCGGCGATCACGCCAACGGCGGCGTACCGCAGACGCCGATCGAGCGGCTCGTGTTCGAGGGTCAGACGCTCACGGTTCAGGTCATCAAGGACCCGATTGGCACCAAGGGTGCGCGCCTCTCCACGCAGATCAGCATTGCCGGACGCTTGTTGGTGTTTCTGCCGCAGGATGATCACATTGGCGTGTCGCAAAAAATACCGACGGCGCAACGCGACGAATTGCGCAGTCGCATGCAAAACTTGGTAGGCAACCAGGGCGGAGGTTTCATTCTGCGCACCAACGGCGAAGACGCCAGCGATGCGGAACTGTCCGAAGACATTGGCTACCTGCGCAAGGCCTGGGCACGCATCAAGGACGCGTCAGTGCGCCTGCCGCCGCAAAGCCTGTTGCACCAGGATTTGAATTTGCTGCAGCGCGTGCTGCGCGACATGG
>JANYBE010000022.1 GCA_025360945.1 Rhizobacter sp.
CGCGCGCCAGCGCGCCGGTGACATCGCGCGCGAACAGGCCGTCCCAATCACTGCCCCACACCAGCTTGATGACGTTCCAGCCCGCGCCCGAGAAGAGCATCTCGAGTTCATCGATGATCCGGCCATTGCCGCGCACCGGGCCGTCGAGGCGCTGCAGGTTGCAGTTGACCACCCACACCATGTTGTCGAGCTTCTCGCGGGCCGCCAGCGTCAGCGCACTCATCGACTCCGGCTCGTCCATCTCGCCGTCGCCAAACACACCCCAGACTTTGCGGCCGCTGCAATCGAGCAGTTTTCTGTCTGTCAGATAGCGCATGAACCGTGCGTGGTAGATCGAGCTGATCGGACCGATGCCCATCGACCCGGTCGGGAACTGCCAGAAATCAGGCATCAGGTACGGATGCGGGTAGCTGCAGAGTCCGCGCGCGCCGTGCGAGGGGGCGGTGAGCTCCTGCCGGTAGTGCAACAGGTCGGCCTCGGTCAAACGCCCTTCGAGGAAGGCGCGCGCGTAAACACCTGGCGAACTGTGCGGCTGAAAGAACACCAGGTCACCGCGGTGCTTCTCGTCGCGGGCATGGAAGAAGTGGTTGAACCCGGCTTCGAACAGATCGGCCGCACTCGCATAGCTCGCGATGTGGCCACCGAGTTCGCCGTACGCCTGATTGGCGCGCACCACCATCGCGAGTGCGTTCCATCGGATCAGGGCACCCAGGCGCTCTTCCATCGCCAGATCGCCGGGGAACGCCGGCTGATCCGCGACGGCAATCGTGTTGACGTAGGGCGTCGTGAGTTCGGGTGACCAGTTCACGCGCCGCAGCTTGGCGCGCTCCGAGAGCGCTTCGAGAATGTGCTGCGCCCGCGTCGGCCCCTGCGTTTCCAGAACGCTGTCGAAGGCCTGAAGCCACTCGTCTGTCTCGATCGGGTCTGAGTCTGCGGTGATGCGGGTCTCGGCGGGTGTCATGGGGTTGATCATGTCGGTGGCCTTCTGGAATGAGTAGTGACGACGAACCGGTTGAGAGACGCGCCAGCCATCGAGTCTAAGGAGCGAGACGCCGCAGTTGTGCCCGAAGAGGATTGCAAAATCACCCGGCCACAGCACAAAATTCCGCATCCTTGGAGATTTACAGCACGATGGAACTGGACGCGATCGACATTCGAATACTGCGAGAGCTGCAAGCCGACTCGAGCCTGTCGAACGTGGAGCTCGCCAAGCGGGTCCACCTTTCGCCCTCGCCGTGCTTGGCGCGGGTTCGCGCGCTCGAGGCGGCCCAACTCATTCGCCAGTACGTCGCACTGCTCGATGCGGCCCAGCTCGGGCTGCATCTGAACGTCTTCATCTCGATTAGCCTGAAGCAGCAGACGCGGGCCGCGCTTGAGTCGTTCGAGGCCAAGATCAGTTCGCGCGACGAGGTCATGGAGTGCTACCTGATGAGCGGCGACGCCGACTACCTGATCCGCGTGGCCGTTCCCGACATCGGCGCGCTGGAGCGCTTCATCATCGAACACCTCTCGCCGATGAAGGAGGTCGAGAAGATCCGCTCGAGCTTTGCGTTGAAGCAGGTGCGCTACAAGACGGCATTGCCGTTGCAACGCGTCATCTGAAAAGGTCATTTCAAAAAAGGGGCGGCCAAGTGGCCGCGCCTCAAAAGTCACTTCCGCTACGGAAGCGACGCTCGCTTCGGTACCTGATCAGAAGAAGTGACGGATGCTCATTTCGACGCCGGTGGACTTGGCACTCGCGCTTGAGGCGCCGGCTCGATTGCACTCGATTTAAGTAGCCGTAGGTGTAGACCTTCAGCAGCACCGAGGTGCCTCGGTCGGCAGCGCCAGTACCACTTCTCGACTTTCGGGCGTACGCAGCATCGGTCATCGGCCGGCGCAGCGAAACCACGGGAGACCGCTTTGGAGAACGGTCGTGTTTGAGCGGCCGCCGTCCTATGGCCGCTGTACTTGGCGACCGGTCATTGGCCTGCCGATTTTCTGGCCGATCGGATGACCGCAAGTGGCCGAGAGTTGCCGGTCGAATCAGGCGGCTTACGCCCTAGGCAACTAACGTACTTTGCGATCCGTTTTCTGACGCGACCCCTACATGACCGTCCAGGATCGCTGGGAGAAG
>JANYBE010000049.1 GCA_025360945.1 Rhizobacter sp.
AGGCGCCGCTGACCGAATCGTTCGGTCAATGGAAAAACCTGAAGATCGTGATCCTGGCCCTCGTGGGCCTTACGATGGGCCAGGCGGTGGTCTGGTACACGGGCCAGTTCTACACGCAGTTCTTCCTGACGGGCTCGCTGAAGGTCGACGGCCCTACGGCCAACGTGCTCGTGTTCGCATCGCTGCTGATCGGCACGCCGTTCTTCGTGATCTTCGGCAGCCTCTCGGACAAGATCGGCCGCAAGCCGATCATCATGGCCGGTTGCCTGATCGCGGCGCTCGCGTACTTCCCGCTGTTCAAGGCGCTGACGCAGGCCGCGAACCCGGAGCTTGCCGCCGCGCAGGCAAATTCGAAGGTGACCCTGGCGTCGGACCCGAACGAGTGTTCGTTCCAGTTCAACCCGACGGGTCTGGTCAAGTTCACCAGCTCGTGCGACGTGGCCAAGCAGGTGCTGACCGCCAACTCGGTGAGCTATGAAGATGTGCCCGCGACCGGTGTCGCCAAGATCACGATCGGCGACAAGGTGATCGAGTCGTACGCGTCCAAGGGCCTGCCCGCCGACGAGGCGAAGAAGAAGGACGCCGACTTCAAGAAGGACATCGCAGTGGCGCTGAAGGAGCACGGCTATCCCGCGAAGGCCAAGCCGATTGCGTTCATGAGCGGCCAGTGGTGGACCGTGGTCGGCCTCCTGACGATCATGGTGATTTTCGTGACGATGGTCTACGGCCCGATCGCCGCGATGCTGGTGGAGATGTTCCCGACCCGCATCCGCTACACCTCGATGAGCCTGCCGTACCACATCGGCAACGGCTGGTTCGGTGGCCTGCTGCCGGCTACGGCGATTGCAATCGTGGCGCAGACCGGCAACATGTACAACGGCCTGTGGTATCCGATCGTGTTCGCCACGATCACCTTTGTGGTGGGCATGCTGTTCATCAAGGAAACCAAGGACGTCGACATCTACAAGAACGACTGATCGTTCTCGCGCTCTGCGCCGAAGCCGGCCGGTGCTCAGACCGGGCCGGCTTTTTCCTTTGGCCCGGCGAGTTCGGCGAGGCACCGCAGACAGAGGCAGGTTGTGTACTGGCCTCGCAGCTCGGCCAGAGTTGCGCTGTCGAGCCTGATCGTGGCGCAGGCGCACGGCACGGCGTCGTTTATCCCGCAATGGAATACGACACCGCAGCGCGGGCAGGGGCCCGGCCCGTTCACGTCGCGAACAGCGTCTTGTGCTGCTCGCGCAGCAGGTTCTTCTGCACCTTGCCCATCGCGTTGCGTGGCAGCTCGCCGACGACGAACACGCGCTTGGGCACTTTGAAGTTGGCGATCCTGTCCCTCAGCCCGATGATCAGCGCGGCAGCGTCGGGCACGGCACCCGCGCGCGCGACGACGACCGCGACGACGGCCTCGCCGAAGTCGACATGCGGCACCCCGATCACCGCGCTCTCGGCGACACCAGGCATGTCGTTGAGCACGCTCTCGATCTCGGCCGGGTAGACGTTGAAGCCGCCGCTGATGATCAGATCCTTGCTGCGCCCGACGATGATCACGTAGCCTTGCGCATCGATGCGGCCGACATCGCCGGTCCTGAACCAGCCATCGCCGGTGAACTCCTCCTTTGTCTTCTCGGGCATCTGCCAGTAGCCCTTGAACACGTTCGGACCGCGCACCTGCAGGTGGCCGATTTCGCCGCTCGAACAGGCCGCACCGCTGTCGTCGACCACGCGCACGCCGACGCCGGGCAACGCGAAGCCGACGGTGCCGCCGCGCCGAAAGCCGTCCTTCAGTGCATACGGGTTCGACGTCAGCATTCCGGTCTCGCTCATGCCGTAGCGCTCGAGGATGGTGTGACCGGTGCGCGCGTGGAAGTCTTCGAAGGTGTCGAGCAGCAGCGGTGCCGAACCGCTGACGAACAGACGCATGTGGGCACAGGCATCGCGCGTCAGCGCGGCTTCGCCGAGCAGGCGCACGTACAGCGTTGGCACGCCCATGAACACGGTGGCCTGGGGCAGCCGCGCGATCACGGCGCGCGGCTCGAACTTGCTGAGCCAGATCATTTTGCTGCCGTTCAGCAGCGCACCGTGCGAGGCGACGAACAGGCCGTGCACATGGAAGATCGGCAGCGCGTGGATCAGCACGTCGCCGGCGCGCCAACCCCACAGCGTCTTCAGCACCTCGGCGTTGCTCAGCAGGTTGCCGTGGCTGAGCATCGCGCCCTTGCTACGTCCGGTCGTGCCGCTGGTGTAGAGGATCGCCGCGAGCTCGTCGGCGCTGCGCTGCGCCGGCACGTGCCCATCACTGTGGACGGCCGCGCGTTGCAGCAGGCTGCCGCCGCGCGACTCGTCGAGCGTGAACACATGCGCGGTGCCGGCGCTGAACGCGAGCCGGCTGACCCAGCCGAAGCTGCGCGGCGTGCAGACGAACACGGCGGGCCGGGCGTTGCCAATGAAGTACTCGATCTCGGCGCTTTGGTAGGCGCTGTTCAGCGGCAGGTAGACGAGGCCGGCGCGAAGTACCGCGAGGTAGAGCATCAGCGCCTCGACCGACTTCTCGGTCTGCACGGCGACGCGCGCACCCGGCGGCAGATCGAGCGAGTCAAGCAGGTTCGCGAGCATCGCCGTGCCGCGCTCGAGGTCGCGCCAGGTGTAGTGCAGCGGCGTGACGTCGGTGGTTTCGATGGCGATGTCGTCGAGGTCGGCGGGAAAGGCCTGGCGCAGCGCGCAAAAGAGGTTGGCGTTCATCTGCACATTCTGGCCGACTCGCTATGGTCTGCGCCACCGGGGCAGGCTACAGTTGCGCCGCATGCCAACGCCCCCGCTCACGCTCCCCGCCGATGCCGACAGCGTGCTCAAGCTTGCCGCGCAGAGCATGTTCGAGACGCTCGCGAGTACCGCGATGGGCATGCTGGTCGTCGACCGTGCGCACCGCATCGTCTGGATCAGCGAGGGCTACAAGCAGTTCCTGCCGGCGCTTGAGCACGAGGAGGCCGACTTCGTCGGTCGGCGTGTCGAGGAGGTCGTACCAAACACGCTGATGGCGCAGGTGATCGACTCCGGCGAGCCGATCCTGATCGACCTTTTGAGCAACAAGGCTGGCACGTTTCTCGTCAGCCGGCTGCCCCTGCGCGATGCGAACGGCACGGTGATCGGCGCGATGGGCATGGTGCTGCTCGACCATCCCGAGACGACGATGCAGCCACTGATCGCCAAGTTTGCGCGGCTTGAGCGCGAGCTCGCGCTGGCGCAGCAGCGGCTCGCCGCGCACCTGACGCAGCAGCGGCGGCCCAAGCACACGATCGCGAGCTTCATCGGCACGAGTGCCGCAGCGGTCGAAGTCAAGCGCCAGGCGCGCCGCGTCGCGCAGACCGACAGCACGGTGTTGCTCCTGGGCGAGACCGGCACCGGCAAGGAACTGCTCGCGCACGGCAT
>JANYBE010000066.1 GCA_025360945.1 Rhizobacter sp.
GCCGCTAACGAGAATCATGTCCTTCTTGCGGTCGACAATCTTGAAGTAGCCGCGCTCGTCGACGACACCGATGTCGCCGCTGCGGAAGAAGCCGTCGGCCGTCATGACCTTTTCTGTCTCGTCGGGCCGCTGCCAATAGCCTGCCATCACCTGCGGGCCCTTGATCGCGATCTCGCCCGGCGTGCCGAGCGAAACCTCGTTGCCGTCGTCGTCGAGCAGCTTGAGTTCGGTGTTGGGCATCGGCAGGCCGATGTTGCCGCTGTACGCGGTGCTGTCGACCGGATTGCAGGTGGCCGACGGCGAGGTCTCGCTCAGGCCATAGCCTTCGACGATCGGGCAGCCGGTCTTCTCGAGCCAGAGCTTTGCCGTGGCGCTTTGCACCGCCATGCCGCCGCCGACCGAGATCACCAGTCCGCTCCAGTCCACCGAGCCGAAGTCGGGGTGGTGCGCCATCGCGTTGAACAGCGTGTTGACGGCCGGAAAGCTGTGGAACTTCTCGCCCCGCAGCTCCTTGAACACGCTCGGCAGATCGCGCGGGTTCGCTATCAGGATGTTCGCGCCGCCCATGCGCATCGCCAGCATCATGTTGGTGTTGAACCCGAAGATGTGATAGATCGGCAACGCGCAGATCGTGATGACCTGCTCGCCCGCAGGGATCTTCCTCAGCGCCGGCTGGTACCACGCTTCGGCCTGCAGGATGTTGGCCACCAGGTTGCGATGCAAGAGCACAGCGCCCTTGCTGACCCCGGTCGTGCCGCCGGTGTATTGCAGCACAGCGATGTCGTCCGGCCCGAGGGTCGCGGGCTTGAAACTTTTTGACCGACCCTGTTCGACCGCGTCGTTGAAGCTCACGGCACCCGGCAACTCGAAGGCCGGCACCATCTTCTTCACCTTGCGCACCATGTAGTTGACGATCATCGCCTTCGGAAAGCCGAGCATGTCGCCCAGCGCCGTCAGGATGATCTTCTTGGTCGGCACATTCGGCAGCACCGTCTGCAAGGTCGTCGCGAAGTTCTCGACGATGATGATGAGCTTGGCACCCGAGTCCTTCAGCTGATGCTCGAGCTCACGTGGCGTGTACAGCGGATTCACGTTCACGACCACGTATCCGGCCCGCAGGATCGCCGCGACCGCAACTGGGTACTGTGGCACGTTGGGCATCATCACCGCGACGCGGTCACCCTTGTCCAGCCCCTGCGCTTGCAGGTACGCGGCCAAAGCGCGCGAGGCCTCGTCGACAGCCGCGAAGCTGATCGACTTGCCCATGAACTTGTAGGCCATGCGCCCGCCGTACTTCTTGAAGCTCTCGTCGAGCAGGCCGACCAGCGAGCCATACTGCTCGACATCGATGTTGGCCGGCACGCCCGCCGGGTACTGCTTCAACCACGTCTTTTGCATCGGATGCTCCGGGAAACAGCGTCGGATTCTGACGGAGGCGGGGGGTCGCCCGCCTAGGGTGTTTCGATACATCCCCCCAAAGGTCGGAGGTCCCGGTCGGCTAGCATGCGTCCACAAGACAGGAGACCGACATGCGCAACGCCACCGAGCTGCTGACCGGGTATGCCGAGTACCACCGCGACCGCCGCAACATCGCGACGCACCTGATCGGCGTACCGATGATCGTGTTCGCGGTCGCCGTGCTGCTGGCGCGGCCGGCATTCGCATTGGGCGGCCTCGCGCTGAGCCCGGCGTGGGTCCTGTTCATCGCGACGGCGGCGTGGTACCTGACGCGAGGCGACCTGGTCGTCGGCGCCGCCGTGTCGGCGGTCGTCGGCGTGCTGCTCGTGCTGGCGCACGGCGTCGCGTACGGCAGCACCGCCGGCTGGGTCGCCTGGGGTTTGGGCGCGTTCGTCGCCGGCTGGGTGATCCAGTTCGCCGGCCACTACTTCGAGGGACGCAAGCCTGCCTTCGTCGACGACGTCGCGGGCCTGCTCGTCGGGCCGATGTTCGTCACCGCCGAAGTGCTGTTCGCGCTGGGTCTGTGCCGGCCGCTGCACGCCGAGATCGTGCGCCGAGCTGGACCGACGCTGATCCGCGAGCGCCAGCAGACGCACGCGTGATGAACGCACCAGCCGCAAGGCCTGTGCTCGTGATGGGCGCCGGCGCGATCGGCTGTTATCTGGGTGGGTGCTTGCAGGCGACGGGCGTGCCGGTCGCGTTCGTCGGCCGGCCGCGCGTGCTCGCGGCATTGCGCGAAAACGGGCTGACCGTAACCGACCTGGACGGCGGCAAACATCACATCGAAAGCGGCGCGCTTTCGCTACACGAAACGATTCCCGCGGGTCTGGCACCCGCGCTCGTGCTGCTCGCTGTGAAGAGTGGCGCGACCGCCGACGCGGCGGCCCAGCTCGGCGCCGCACTGCCGGGTGGCACGCCGGTCGTATCGATGCAAAACGGCATGTCAAACGCGGCCACCGCGCAAGCCGCGGCGCCCGCGCTTCGGCTGCTCGCAGGAATGGTGCCGTTCAACGTCGCCGAGCTCGCGCCCGGCCACTACCACCGAGGCACGACCGGCGATCTTGCGGCGCAGGACGACGTCGCACTGCGCGAGCGGGAGGATGATTTCAAGCGTGCCGGCCTGCCGCTGCAATTGCACGCCGATCTGCGTGCGGTGCAGTGGGGCAAGCTGCTGCTGAACCTGAACAACCCGGTCAACGCGTTGTCCGGCCAGGCCCTGCGCGCGCAGCTGATGGACCGCGGCTACCGCCAATGTCTGGCCGCGTTGCAGACCGAAGCACTTGGTGTGCTACGTTGCGCGGGCATCGTGCCCGCGCAGGTCGCTGCGCTGGCGCCGCACCGCGTGCCCCCGTTGCTGCGCCTGCCCACTCCGCTGTTCCGCCTGATCGCCGCGCGCATGCTGCGAATCGACCCGCAGGCGCGCTCCAGCATGGCGGACGATCTGGCGCAAGGTCGCGTCACCGAGATCGACGCGCTATGCGGCGAGGTCGTTCGGCTTGCGCAGCAACATGGCACTAGCGCGCCACTCAACGCGCGCATGGTCGGGCTCGTCCAGGCGTGGGCGCAACGGCCCGTTGCCATCGACTCGGCCGCGATGCAGCGCGCACTCGGGATCTGAACGATCGAGCGGCGTCTGTGTCGGCGCCATGACAACCCCGCCTTGCGCAAGCCTTCGTAAAGCCGCGCCCACTGCGCCACGAAGTCGGAGGCGTGCAAGGCCGATACGAGAACAAGACCGGCTTGCCGGCGTGGATCATGGGTCACGGCAACGGCGCAATCAAACTCGGCTGCATTCATCAAGTATCTGCAGCGCAAAGACAAGATGGTCTCAGCCGCCAGCCCCGAAGTGACCAATGCGATCGACGATTTCCTGTCGAAGATCTACCCGGAGCGGCCGGGCGCAGGTGCTCAAGCGCCGCACTACGAGCCGGCAGCGTCCCCCTGGTCCTTGGTCTCGTGCCAGCCTCCGCCCATCGCCTGGATCAATGCAATCGCCGACGCCTGCCGGTTGGCCGCCAGTTGCGACAGCGTGCGTCGTGCGCTCAGCGCCGAGGCTTGTGCCGTGACGACTTCGGTGTAGCTCACCTGCCCCGCCTTGTAGCGGTTCAGCAGCTGCTGCTCTGTGAGGTCGGCGGCCTCCGACGCGGCGCGACGCAGGTCGGCCTGCTCGGCGAGCGAACGCGTCGTACTCAGCTGATTCTCGACGGCCTGGAACGCCGTCAGCACCGTCTGCCGGTAGCGTGCCACCGCCGCGTCGCGCCCGGCCTCGGCCTGCTCGACCCGGGCACGTGTCGCCCCGGCATCGAAGATCGTCTGCGCTACCGACAGGCCCAAGGACCACAGGCTGGTCGACGCGCCGAAGAGATCCGCCACGCGCGAGCCGGCGTTACCGACTGAGCCGCTCAGTGTCAGGCTCGGGAAGTAGGCCGAGCGCCGCACGCCGATCTGCGCGTTCGCCTGCGCGACCGCGCGCTCGGCACTGGCGATGTCGGGGCGGCGCTGCAACAGCTCGGATGGCATGCTCAGCGGCACGGCCGGCACGGTCATGCTCCACCAGGTCGCGGCGAGCGAGAACTCGGCCGGTGCCTTGCCGATCAGCACCGCGATCGCGTGCTCGAGCTGCGCACGCTGCGCGGTCAGCGTCACGAGGTCGGCACGGGCATTGGCCAGCGTCGTCTGCGCCTGCAGGACATCGGTGCGCGGGGCGATGCCGGCGGTGTAGCGGTTGGTCGTGATTTGCAACGCGCGCTCGTAAGCCTCGACCGAGCCGCGAACGAGCACGAGTTCGTTGTCGGCATCGCGCAGCGAGAAGTAATTGGTCGCGAGCTCGCCCTGCGCCGATTGCCGCGCCGCAGCGAGGTCGGCGTCGCTGGCCTGAGCGCTCGCCTGTGCACCTTCGACGGTGCGGCCCAGCCGGCCCCACAGATCGGGCGCCCAGCTTGCGCCGACGCTCGCCTGCACGCTGTTCCTGATGCCCTGCGACGCGCCACCGCCCGAGCGATTCGCGTTGCCGTCGGCGCTGACCCTCGGGAACAGCGCGGCGCGCTGCTCACGCACCAGCGCCTGGGCTTGGCGGTACGCGGCGACCGCAGCGGCGACGTTCTGGTTCGAGACCTCGACCTGCGGCATCAGCGTGTTCAACTCGGCGTCGTTGAACAGCTGCCACCATGCACCGCGATCAAGCGCGTCGGCCGGTGCGGCGGGGAACCAGCCGGCGTCCGCCTTCGGCGCTTCCTTGAACGCGCCGGGCGCTGCGACGTCCGGTCGTCGGTAGTCTGGTCCGACAGCGCAGGCCGACAGCAGCGCGGCTGTCGTCATCAAGAGCAACGGTGTTTTCATGTGGCTTCCGCGGGAGTCAGTGGCGCATCGCCTACACGGCTCAGGTGACGCTCGTCGGCACCGCGACGGCGCAACTTGTCTAGCAGCAGGTAGACGACCGGCGTGGTCAGCAAGGTAAGCAGCTGGCTCGCGATCAGACCGCCGATGATCGCGATGCCCAGCGGCCGGCGCAGCTCCGAGCCTTCGCCGAAACCGATCGCAAGCGGCAGTGCGCCCAACGCGGCGGCCATCGTCGTCATCAGGATCGGACGGAAGCGCAGCAGGCAGGCCTCGCGCACCGCTTGCAGCGAACTCAAGCCGCGCGATCGCTCTGCCTCGAGCGCGAAGTCGATGATCAGGATCGCGTTCTTCTTAACGATACCGATCAACAGGAACACGCCGATCAAGGCCATGATCGAGAACTCCATCTTGAACATCAGCAGCGCGAGAACGGCACCGATGCCGGCCGACGGTAGCGTGGAGAGCACCGTGACCGGGTGCACCAGGCTTTCGTAGAGGATGCCGAGCACGATGTAGATCACGACGATCGCGGCGATGATCAGCATCATCTGCTGGCTGTTCGATTGTTGCGCCGACAGCGCGCTGCCGGCGAACTCGCCGCGCACCGCGGTCGGCAGGCCAATATTGGCCTCTGCCGTCTTGATCGCGGCGCGAGCGTCGGCCAGCGTCTGGCCATCGGCGAGGTTGAACGAGATCGTCGTCGCGAGTTCGCTGTCCTGGTGGTTCACCGAGGTCGCGGTCGACTCCTCGACGAAGCGCGCCATCGTCGACAGAGGCACGAGGTTGGTCGCGGTGTTGCTCAGCACGTTGCCGGTCGAGGCGTTGCGCAGGCCCGGGTTGGCGGAGACGGCGATGGCACTCGACGCATTAGTCGACGCAGCCGCTGTGCTCTCGACCGCCACCGCCTGGCCGCCGCTGCTGACGATGCGCGTCGCCGGCACGTAAATGTCGTCTAGCGCGTTCGGGCTCGTCGTGTAGCCGGGCGCCCATTCCATCACCACGTGGTACTGGTTCAGCTCGGTGTAGATGGTCGCGACCTGGCGCTGGCCGAAGGCGTTGTAAAGCGCCGAGTCGATCGCACTCGAACTCACGCCCAGGCGCTTCGCGGCGTCGCGGTCGACAATCACCGTCGTCTGCACGCCGTTCTCCGCCTGATCGGTGTCGACGTCGGTGAGCTGCGGTTGCTGCTTGAGTTCGTCGTTGAGCTTGAGCGCCCATTTGCGCAGGTCGACTATGTTGTCGCTCTTGAGCGTGTACTGGTACGTCGAATTACTCGCACGGCCGCCGGAGCGCACATCCTGCACCGGGTTCAGGAACACCTGGAGGCCGGTCACGCGAGCGAGCTGCGGCCGAAGCCGCGCGATCACCACCAGGCCCTTGTCGGTGCGCTGGTTCGCCGGCTTCAGGTTTACGAACATGAAGCCGCCGCCGGCGCGCCCGCCGCCGGTGAAGCCGACGACTGTGTCGACGGCCGGATCCTTGTGCACGATGTCGACGACCTGGCGCAGCTTCTCGCCCATCGCCTTGGTCGAGATGCTCTGGTCAGCACGCACGCCACCGTTGAGCTGGCCGGTGTCCTGCTGCGGGAAGAAGCCCTTCGGGGCGGCTGAAAAAAGGTAGACGTTCAGGCCGATCACCGCGAGCAGGATCAGCATCACGAGCGCCTTGCTCGCCAGCGCCCAGTTCAGGCTCAGCTCGTAGCCGCGCAGCACCCACTGGTAGCCGCGCTCGGCCACGCGCGCAACGCGGCCCGGCGGCTTCTCGTGCTCGCCGCCCGGCTTCAGCAGCCACGCGCACATCATCGGCGTGGTGGTGAGCGAAAGCACCAGCGAGATCAGCACCGCGGCGGACAAGGTGACCGCAAACTCCTTGAACAGCCGCCCTTGCTGCCCGCCCATGAAAAGCAGCGGGATGAACACCGCGACCAGCGAAATGCTGATAGACAGCACCGTGAAGCCGACCTCGCGCGCGCCCAGCAGCGCGGCCTGCATGCGCGTCATGCCGGCCTCGATATGGCGGCTCGTGTTCTCGAGCACGACGATCGCGTCGTCGACGACGAAGCCGGTCGCCACCGTCAATGCCATCAGGCTCAGGTTGTTGAGCGAGAAGCCGAGCAGGTACATCACACCAAAGGTGCCGAGCAGCGCAGCGATGGTCGCGACCGCCGGCACGATGGTCGCGCGCACGCTGCGCAGGAACAGACTCACGACCAGCACGACCAGGATCACCGAGATCACCAGCGTCAGCTCGACCTCGCGCAGCGACGTGCGGATCGAGTTCGTGCTGTCGGAGGCCACCTGCAGCTGCACATCGGCCGCCAGCTCGGCCTGCAACCCGGGCAGCAGCGCGCGCACCGCGTCGACCGTCGCGATCACGTTGGCTGAGGGCTGGCGCGTGATCAGCACGATGATCGCCGGCTCGCCGTTGAACAGGCCCAGCGTGCGCGTGTCCTCGACACCGTCGACGACCTCGGCAACATCCTGCAGCCGTACCGCGGCGCCTTTGCGCCACGCGATCACCATCGGCGCGTAGTCGCTCGCGCGCAGCGCCGGCGTCTGGGTGTAGATCTGAAAGCGCCGGCCGTCGCCCTGCACGATGCCCTTAGGCCGATTAGCGTTGCTTGCCTGAATCGCTGCGCGGACGTCCTCGGTGCTGATGCCGTAGCGGTTCAGCGCGAACGGCAGCAGCTCGATGCGCACCGCGGGCAGCGAGCCGCCGCCGATCTCGACATCTCCGACGCCCTCGACCTGCGACAGGCGCTGGATGATGATGTTTGACACCGACTCGTAGATCTGCCCCGGCGTCTTCGTCTTCGAAGTGAGCGCGAGAATGATCACTGGCGCCGCGGCCGGATTCGCCTTTCGGTAGGTTGGGTTGCTCTTCAAGGTGGCCGGAAGATCGACGCGGCTCGCGTTGATCGCCGCCTGCACCTCGCGCGCGGCGCCGTCAATGTTGCGCGACAGGTCAAACTGCAAGGTCACGCGTGTCGAGCCGACCCCGCTCGACGAGGTGATCTCGTTGACGCCGGCGATTGTGCCGAGATGGCGCTCCAGCGGCGTTGCCACACTGGTGGCCATTGTGTCCGGGCTCGCGCCGGGGATCGCGGCGCTGACCGAGATCACCGGGAAGTCGATCTGTGGAAGCGGCGAAACCGGCAGCGCGAAGAAGCCGCCGACGCCGGCGAGCGCGACGCCGACCGTCAGCAGCACAGTGCCGATCGGGCGCCGCACAAAGGGCCGCGAGAGGTTCACGCCGAAGCCTCCGTCGCGTCAGCGAGCTTGCGCGTGCTGCCGCCGCCGAGCCGGTCGAACATCAGGTAGATCACCGGCGTCGTGAACAGCGTCAGCAGTTGGCTCAGGATCAGACCGCCGAAGATCGCCAGACCGAGCGGGCGACGCAGCTCGGCGCCGTCGCCCCAGCTCAGCATCAGCGGCACCGCAGCGAACAGCGCGGCCAGCGTCGTCATCAGAATAGGCCGCAGCCGCAGCAGCGCGGCCTGGTGAATCGCGTCGCGCGCGCTCTTGCCTTCGCTGCGTTGGGCGTCGATCGCGAAGTCGATCATCATGATCGCGTTCTTCTTGACGATGCCGATCAACAGGATGATGCCGATGATGCCGATCACGCCGAGGTCGTGCCCCGTGATCATCAGCGCCAGAAGCGCACCGACGCCGGCCGACGGCAGCGTCGACAGGATCGTCAGCGGGTGCACATAGCTCTCGTACAGCACGCCGAGCACGATGTAGACACAGATCACCGCAGCCAGGATCAGCCAGAGCTGGTTGCTCAAGCTGCGCTCATAGGCACCGGACGCACCGAGAAAGGTCATCGTCACGCTGCTCGGCAAGGCAATGTCTTTCGCTGCCTGGCCGATCGCATCAACAGCGTCCCCAAGCGCGACGCCGTTCTCGGTGTCGAAGTTCAGCGTGCTCGCCGGGTACTGCGAGACGTGCGTGATCTGCAGCGGCGCCTGCTTTTCGGTGATGGCTGCAAACGCAGACAGCGGCGTTGCGGTGCCGCCGCTCGTGATGAGATTGAGCTTGCCCAGATCGCTCGCGTTGGCAACCAACCCCGGGCGCGCTTCGAGGATCACGCGGTACTGGTTGGTCTCGGTGAAGATCGTCGAGACGATTCGCTGGCCGAACGCGCTGTAAAGAGCATCGTCGACCGCACTCGCGGTGATGCCCAGGCGCGAGGCGGTGTCGCGGTTCACGTCGATGCTGGCCGCCAGGCCTTGCGCACCGGCATCGCTGCTGACGTTTCGCACCTGCGGGGCGGATCGCAAGCGCTCGATCAACTTGTTCATCCATAGCGTGATGGTCGCGCTGTCGACGCCTTCGAGCGAGACGCGGTACTGCGTCGGGCCAGTCTCCGCGTCGATGGTCAGATCCTGCGTCGGCTGCAGGTAGAGCGTCACGCCGGCCACGTGGCGCACGCGCTCGCGCAGCCGGTCCATCGTCGCCTGCTGGTCGCCGTGGCTCTTCTTCAGATTGATTTGCATGCTGCCGGCGTGCAGCATCGTGTTGTTCGCCGCGTCGACGCCGACGAAGGAGCTGAGATTCTCGACGTCGGGATCGGCCAGGATCGCGGCCGCGGCCTGCTGCTGGAGCTGCGACATGCGGTCGTACGACACGTCCTGCGCGGCCTGGATACGCCCTTGCAGCTGGCCGGTGTCCTGGGTCGGAAACAGGCCCTTCGGGATCATCACGTAGAGCAGCACGGTGAGCACGAAGGTCGCCAGCGCGACGATCAGCGTGATCATCTGATGATCGATGACCCAGACCAGCGAGCGGTCGTAGCGATGCATCACGTCGCCGAAGAATCGCTGCACGCGCGCTGCGACGGCGTTGGGCTTCTTCGCCTCGTTCTTGTCGTGCTTAGGTTTGAGCCAGCGCGCCGACATCATCGGCACCAGGGTCAGCGATACGATCGCCGAGATTAGGATCGTGATCGCCAGCGTCACCGCGAATTCGCGGAACAGCCGCCCGACCACGTCGCTCATGAACAGCAGCGGGATCAGCACTGCGATCAGCGAGACCGTCAGCGAGATGATCGTGAAGCCGATCTGCGTCGCACCCGTCAGCGCCGCCTTCATCGGCGGCTCGCCTTCCTCGATGTAGCGCGCGATGTTCTCGATCATCACGATCGCGTCGTCGACGACGAAGCCGGTCGCGATCGTCAGCGCCATCAGGCTCAGGTTGTTCAGGCTGTAGCCGAGCAGGTACATCAGACCGAAGGTGCCGATCAGCGAGATCGGCACCGCGACACTCGCGATGATAGTCGCGCGCAATGACCCGAGGAAAGCGAAGATCACTAGCACGACGAGCACGACCGCAAGGATCAGCTCGAGTTCGACGTGCTCGACCGACGCGCGGATGCCGTTCGTGCGGTCGCTCAGCACGTCGATCTTGAGCGCTGCCGGCAGGCCGGCCTGCAGCTCGGGCAGCTTGGCCTTGATCGCGTCGACCGTGGCGATCACGTTCGAGCCCGGCTGGCGCTGCACATTCAGGATGATGGCCGGCGTCAGTGTCTTGCCGGCGCCGGCCCACGCACCGAGCTGGTTGTTCTCGGCGCTGTTGACGACACGCGCGACATCAACCATGCGGATCGGCGCGCCGTTCTTGTACGAAACGATCAGGTTCTTGTAGTCGTCGACGCTCAGCAACTGGTCGTTCGCATTAATCGTGTAGGCGCGCTTCGGGCCGTCGAAGCTGCCCTTCGCGGCATTTGAGTTCGCGCTCGTGATCGCGGTGCGAAGCGTGTCCAGTCCGATGCCGTAGGACGCGAGCGACTGCATCTCGGCCTGGATGCGCACCGCCGGTCGCTGCCCGCCCGACAGCGACACCAGACCGACGCCGGCGACCTGGCTGATCCTCTGCGCCAGCCGTGTGTTGACGAGGTTTTGCACATCGGTCAGCGGCATCGAGTCGGACGTGACGCTCAGCGTGAGCACCGGCGCGTCGGCCGGGTTCACCTTGGCGTAGACCGGTGGCGCGGGCAGGTCGGCCGGCAGCAGCGAACCCCCAGCGTTGATCGCAGCCTGCACTTCCTGCTCGGCCACATCGAGCGCAAGCCCGAGCGTGAACTGCAAGGTGATGATGGACACACCGGCCGCGCTCGTCGAGGCCATGCGGTCGAGCCCGGCCATCTGGCCGAACTGACGCTCGAGCGGCGCGGTGACAGTGCTGCTCATCACCTCGGGGCTGCCGCCGGGGTACAGCGTCTGCACCTGGATGGTCGGATAGTCGACCTGCGGCAGCGCCGACAGCGGCAGAAACCTGAAGCCGACCATGCCCGCGAGCACGATCGCCAGCATCAGCAGCGAGGTCGCGACGGGTCGCTCGATGAAGGGGCGCGACGGACCCATCGTGTCAGGGCTCCCGCACCATCATTGCGTCGAGACGCCGCCTTCGCGGCGCCGCGTCGCCATCTGCTGCCAGCGCTCGAGCGCTGCCGCGTCGCCTCGATCGAGCGCCTCGAGGAAGCGCTTGCGGCGTTCGAGCTGTTCGGGGTCGTCCTTCACCCCGTCGAGCAGGCGCCGGCGTTGCTCCGCTGTCGGCAGCGCGACCTTGCCCGCCGAAGCACCCCCGCCGGACGCTGCGCTCGCCGAGCCGGCAGCGGCAGCGGCAACGGCTGAGCCACCCGCGCCCCCCGGGTGCGGCGCGCTGGCGCCACCCGCCGCGCGCTCATGCTGCGCGCGCCCACCCGAGGCTGCCCCCGACGCCGCACGCGCCGGCCGATCGACGCTGGTCTGCACCTTCGCGCCTTCCTTCAGCCGATCGCCACCCTCGGTGACGACCTGCTCGCCGAGCTCCAAGCCAGTCGCGATCGCCACGAAATCCACGCTGGCCTCGCCGCGCGTGATGTTGCGCAGCGCCACCGTCTTGTCTTCGTTCACAACGTAGACAAAGTCGCCGTTCGGACCATGGCGCAGCGCCGTCACCGGCACGACGACCGCGCCGGTGATCGTGCGCAACAGCAACCGCACGTTGACGAACTGGTTCGGGAACAGCGTGCCGGCAGCGTTCGCGAAGCGCGCTTTTGCTTTCACGGTGCCGGTCGTGGTATCGACCTGGTTGTCCAGCGTCGAGAAGCTGCCGGCGTCGAGCCGCTTGGTGCGTGCGCGATCCCACGCGCCCACCGGCAACTGCGCGCCCTCGCCGAGGCGCGACTGGATGTCGGGCACGCGGTCCTGTGGGATCGCGAACTCGACGTCGATCGGCGCGATCTGCGTGATCACGGCGACGCCGGTCGTGTCGCCCGCACCGACGTAGTTGCCCGCATCGATGGGCCGCAGCCCGAGGCGGCCCGACACCGGCGCGACGATGCGCGCGTACCCCAGGCTCAGGCGCGCCGTGCCTTCGTTCGCACGGTCGATCGTGACCGTGCCCTCGAGCTGCTTGACAAGCGCGGCCTGGGTGTCGACGTCCTGGCGCGCAATCGAATCCTGCTCCAGCAGCGTGCGGTAGCGCGTCAGCGTAACGCGCGCCGCCTCGAGCTGCGCCTCGTCGCGCTGACGCGCACCGATGGCCTGCGCCAGTGCCATCTGGAACGATTGCGGATCGATGGTAGCCAGCAACTCGCCCTTCTTCACCATCTGCCCTTCCTTAAACAGCACCTGCGTAATCACGCCCGAAACCTGCGGCCGCACCGTGACGTTCGCCGCCGGCGTGACCGTGCCCAATGCCTCGATGACGACCGGGATGTCGGCCTGGCGTGCAAGCGCAACACCGACCGTGCTCGGCGGCGCGCCGCGGCTGCCACCGGCGCTGCGGCTGGCGCCCCCGCCACTGCCGCCGGACGCCACCCCCGACGGGCCACCCGACGCGCTGTCCTTCGGTTGGTGCGTTAGGTACCAGGCCAGTGCACCAAGCAGCGCGAGGCAGACAATGGCGATCACGCTGCCGAGCCAACGCCGGCGCGGCCGTTTCGAAGTTCCAGGTTGGTCCATGGTGGCGAAAGTGGGATCTCGGCGCGGCGCGCCAGCACATCGATGATTGTTTCAGCTGCCGCGCACAAGCGGCTGTCGGACAGACGCTCGCCGACTCGGGCAAACCCGATGTTGACGCGAATCGCCGGCGTCAACTATTCTTTACCAAATTGGTCAGACCACTTGACCAGTTTACTCGCCTCCCATTCGCCCGCCATGCCGATCCAGACCATCGAACCGCGCCGCCTCTACCGCCAGATCGCCGACCAGTTGCGTGGCCTGGTCGAGCGCGGCGAGTATGCGGTCGGAACGCGACTGCCGCCCGAGCGCGATCTGGCCACGCAGCTCGGCGTGTCGCGCCCTTCGGTGCGCGAGGCGCTGATAGCGCTCGAGGTCGAGGGCCTGGTCGAAGTGCGCATGGGTTCGGGCATCTACGTGAGTCCACATGATCCGAAGCAGCTCAGGCGCGTCAGCGGCGAAGGGCCACTCGAAACCATCCGCGCGCGCCAGCTGATCGAGGCCGAGCTCGCCGCGCACGCCGCGCGCCACATGAAGAAGGCGCAGATCGCCGGCCTGCGCAACGCGCTCGCGCTGATGCAGCAGGAGGTTGACACCGCGCATCTGCCCACGCGCGGCGATCGCCTCTTTCACGAGCGCATCGCCGAGGCCTGCGAAAACTCGGTCTTGCAGCGCATCGTCGGCGAACTGTTCGACGAACGCCACAACCCGCTGTTCGAGCAGCTCGGCAACCACTTCGAGACGATGCGCAGCTGGGCCATCGCGATCGCCGAGCACCAGGCCATCATCGACGCGATCGCGAGTCGCTCGCCCGAGGCCGCGCGCGACGCGATGAACACACACCTTGTGCGTTCGCACGACCGCTTCACTGCGAACTGGCCGGCGAAAGCACCCGGGGCCGACGCAGCCGCATCACCCCGCAAGAGCACGAGCCGCAAAGCCGCCTGAAGGACAAATGCAATGACACTGACCTGCAGAATCCACGGCGCGAAAGACCTGCGCATCGAGGACGACGGCCCGGCCGAGCTCGGCGCCAGCGATGTGGAGATGCGGCTGGGCGCCGGCGGCATCTGTGGCTCAGACCTGCACTACTACCAGCATGGCCGCGTCGGCGCATTCGTGATGCGCGAGCCGCTGATCCCGGGCCACGAGGTCTCGGGCACGGTCGCACGCGTCGGCAGCAATGTCACGCGAGTAAAAATCGGCGACAAGGTCGCAATCAACCCGTCGCATGCCTGCGGTCACTGCGACTACTGCAACGCCGGTCGGCTCAACCTGTGCAGACAAATGCGCTTTCTCGGCAGTGCGAGCGTCTACCCGCACGTGCAGGGCATGTTCCGTGAGCGCTTCGTGATGGGCGAGCGCCAGCTCACGCCGGTGACCGAAGACATCTCGCTCGGTGAGCTCGCCTGCGCCGAGCCGCTGTCGATCGGCCTGCACGCGGTGCACCGCGCCGGCAACCTCACCGGCAAGACGGTGCTTGTGACCGGCAGCGGC
>JANYBE010000069.1 GCA_025360945.1 Rhizobacter sp.
GATCGCAGCGCTGTCGGCGCTCGCGATCCGGCACACCCAGGGCTGGCCGGTGGCGGTCGATCGCTAGCCGCGTCGCGCGCGCAGCAGCGTCGTCATTCGCGGCAGCACCAGCAACGCGATCACGACGACCAATAGACTCAACGAACCCGGTCGCTCGACCAACACGCGCCATTGGCCTTCGCCGATCGACAGCGCATTGCGCATCTGTGCCTGGGCGAGCTACCGGAAGAATCATCCCGCCCACGACCAGTGCGGTCACGATGTCGGAGCGCCGCATCGCCACGTCGATCAGAGGCTGCCCCGCAATCAGCACCACCGCCAGCCCATCGAGCAGCTCGGGGGGCGCCCGCGGTGGTGGCGTGCCTGACCCGAGCGGCTTGCATTGGCGGACAATCCGGCCCGATGGATTCAAACGCTTCGGTCGCCAAGGTGCGACTCGACAAATGGCTGTGGGCGGCACGCTTCTTCAAGACCCGCAGCCTCAGCGCCGACGAGATCGGCAAAGGCCGCGTGCAGGTCAACGGCCAGGTCGCGAAGGCCTCGCGCGAAGTGCGCGTGGGGGACCTGATCGCGCTGCGCCAAGGACAGGTGGCGCGCACGGTGCTGGTGAAGGCGGCGAGCGAGCAGCGTGGCTCGGCCCCGGTCGCCGCCATGCTCTTTGCTGAGACTCCCGAAAGCATCGCGCTGCGCGAGAAGCAGGCCCTGGAGCGGCGCATGAACGCCGAGCCCTCGCTCGCCATCGAGCAAGGCCGACCGACCAAGCGCGACCGGCGCCACCTCGCCGACTGGAATCGCTGGAGCGCTTCGGCTGAGCCCGAGTGAGCCTGGTCCACGGGCACAAAAACTCGACAAAGCCCTCTTGAACTTGAGGGCAATCGCCCCACGTGTGGCGCAACCAGACCCCGCACACCATGACCCAAGACAATTCCACCCCAGAAATAGATCCGGCCGCCGAGGCCGCTGCCGCGGCCAACGAAGCCGCGGTCGTCGATGCCGAGGCCCGGCTGCAAGAGCTCGAAGTCAAGCATGCCGAGCTGTCGGACGCGTTCCTGCGTGCCAAAGCCGAGACGGAGAACGCCCGCCGCCGCGCCGAAGACGAAGTCGCGAGGGCGCGCAAGTACGCGGTCGAGGCCTTCGCCGACAGCCTGTTGCCGGTGAAGGACAGTCTCGAAGCCGCGCTGGCTATTCCCGACGCAAAACCCGAGCAGATGCTCGAAGGCGTGCATGCCACGCTGCGCCAGCTGATGGCAGCGCTGGAGCGCAACAAGGTCGCCGAAATCAACCCGAGCGCCGGCACCAAGTTCGACCCGCACCAGCACCAGGCGATCAGCGTCGTGCCGGCGGCGCAGGAGCCCAACACCGTTGTGGCGGTGCTGCAAAAAGGTTATCTGATCGCCGACCGCGTGCTGCGGCCGGCCTTGGTGACGGTGGCAGCTGCTGCGTGATTTGCACAGCTTGCGCTTGAAAGCGCACACCTTATCCACACGTTACGAACATCGTTTTCAAAGTTCTCAGGAGCACACAACATGGCAAGAATCATCGGCATCGACCTCGGCACCACGAACTCGTGCGTGTCGATCATGGAAGGCAACACCACCAAGGTGATCGAGAACAGCGAAGGTGCACGCACCACGCCGTCGATCGTGGCCTACCAGGACGACGGCGAGATCCTCGTCGGCGCCTCGGCCAAGCGCCAGGCCGTCACGAACCCGCGCAATACGCTGTACGCAGTGAAGCGCCTGATCGGTCGCAAATTCACTGAGAAGGAAGTGCAAAAGGACATCGATCTGATGCCTTATACGATCGCCGCGGCCGACAACGGCGACGCGTGGGTCGAGGTGCGCGGCCAGAAGATCGCGCCCCAGCAGGTCAGCGCCGAGATCCTGCGCAAGATGAAGCGCACCGCCGAAGACTACCTGGGCGAGGCGGTCACCGAAGCAGTGATCACCGTGCCCGCATACTTCAACGACGCGCAGCGCCAGGCCACGAAAGACGCCGGCCGCATCGCCGGCCTCGACGTGAAGCGCATCATCAACGAGCCGACCGCCGCGGCGCTCGCCTTCGGCCTCGACAAGAAGGAAAAGGGCGACCGCAAGATCGCCGTGTACGACCTCGGCGGCGGCACCTTCGACATCTCGATCATCGAGATCGCCGACGTCGACGGCGAGAAGCAGTTCGAAGTGCTGTCGACCAATGGCGACACGTTCCTGGGCGGCGAGGACTTCGACCAGCGCATCATCGATTACATCGTCACCGAGTTCAAGAAGGACCAGGGCGTCGACCTGACCAAGGACGTGCTGGCGCTGCAGCGCCTGAAGGAAGCCGCCGAGAAAGCCAAGATCGAGCTCTCGAGCAGCACC
>JANYBE010000075.1 GCA_025360945.1 Rhizobacter sp.
GTTGGCGCGTCTGATGAGGCCGAACAGTTCCTTCTCGCGGAACGTGCCGGCGCGCTTCGTCCAGGACTGCTGACCCAGCAATCGGCGCCAGATCTTGCGAACAAGCGGGGTTCTCAACAACGAGGTGGAAATCGACTCAGCTGACATGTTCGGACCTTTGCTGGAAGGATCGAAGTGGCCCTGGGTTTGGCAGGCAATGGGTTCCGGCGGAGAGGTCGAAGTCTGTAGTTTCATCCCGGAATGTCAGGAGGCATCCCGAGCCGGCGAAATCTGTCTCGGCTAGCTCGCCGCTGAAGGTTTGCGCCACACCTTCCGGTTCACGAAATCGGTGTAGCTCATGATGATGCGCAGCACCTTCGCTGAGACGTTGTCGGGGGCGTAGTCGGGAACCATGTGCAACGCTCTGTTGTCGCCGCGCGGCTGGCTCTCGAGCACGGTCATTGCGTCCATCAGTCTCGCCACGCTCAAGCCCGTGAACATCACTGCCGCCTCTTCGAAGCCTTCCGGACGCTCGTGCACTTCCCGCATGTTGACGGCGGGAAAATTGAGGATCGACGACTCTTCGGTGATCGTGCCGCTGTCTGAGACGACGGCGCGTGCCTGTGTCTGCAGCTTGACGTAGTCCAGAAACCCGAACGGCTTTAGGAACTGCACCAGCGGGTGCGCCTGCAGGCCCGTGGCCTCGGCACGCTTGCGCGTGCGCGGGTGGGTCGAGACGATCACCGGCTCGCCGTAGCGCTCCGCGAGCGCGTTGAGTATGTCGAACACCTTCGAGAGTTGCTCGGGTGCATCGACATTTTCCTCGCGGTGAGAGCTGACGATGACATAGTGCCCGGCCGTCAGATTCAGTCGCTCCAGCACGTCGGATGCCTCGATGCCTGCGGCGTAGTGCTCAATGACCTCGCGCATGGGGCTGCCGGTGACGATGATCTGATCGGGCGGCAGACCTTCGCGAAGCAGGTACTCGCGCGCGATCTGGCTGTAGGTCAGATTGATGTCGGCCATGTGGTCGACGATGCGGCGGTTGATCTCCTCAGGCACGCGGAAGTCGAAGCAGCGGTTGCCGGCCTCCATGTGGAAGATCGGGACCTTGCGGCGCTTGGCAGCGATGGTCGCGAGGGCGCTGTTGGTGTCGCCCAGCAGCAGCAGCGCGTCGGGCTGCACATCGGCGAGCACCTTGTCGGCGGCCATGATCACTTGGCCGATGGTCTCGGCGGCGGTGGCGCCTGCCGCGTTCAGGAAGTGGTCCGGTGCACGGATGCCCAGTTCTTCGAAGAAGACTTCGTTGAGCTCGTAGTCGTAGTTTTGCCCGGTGTGCACCAGCACGTGCTCGCAGTACCGGTCGAGCTGGGCGATGGTGCGCGACAGCCGGATGATCTCCGGCCGGGTGCCGACCACCGTCATGACCTTAAGCATGGGCCACTGCCTCGCGCACCATGTCGAGCGACATCAGGATCTTCTTCACCTGCTCGAGATCGAGCCGCTCGGTGTTGTGCGAGGTGTAGTCGTCGATCTCGGCCATGCCGGTCTGACCTTCCACGAAGTACTTCGCGTAGTTGAGGTCGCGCGAGTCGGCCGGGATGCGGTAGTAGCCGCCCAGGTCTTCGCCGCGCGCCATCTCTTCGCGCGACACCAGCGACTCGTAGAGCTTCTCACCATGGCGGGTGCCGATGACCTTGATCTCGTTGTCGAGCTTGAGCAACTCGCGCAGCGCCAGGGCGAGGTCGCCCACGGTGCTGGCCGGCGCCTTCTGCACGAACATGTCGCCGGGCTTGGCATGATTGAATGCGTACAGCACCAGATCGACCGATTCTTCGAGCGACATCAGGAAGCGCGTCATGTTTGGGTCGGTGACGGTCAGCGGTTTGCCCTCGCGCAACTGCGACAGGAACAGCGGGATCACCGAGCCGCGCGACGCCATCACATTGCCGTACCGCGTGCCGCACAGGACGGTCTGACTCGGGTCGCAAAGGCGAGACTTCGCGACCATGACCTTTTCCATCATCGCCTTGGACAAACCCATCGCGTTGATCGGGTAGACCGCCTTGTCGGTGCTCAGCACGACGCAGCGTTTCACGCCGTGTTCGATGGAGGCACGCATCACGTTTTCGGCACCGAGTACGTTGGTGCGGACCGCCTCCATCGGATAGAACTCGCACGAAGGCACCTGTTTCAGCGCTGCGGCGTGGAACACGTACTGCACGCCCTTCGTCGCATCGTGCACGCTGTCGTACTGGCGCACATCGCCGATGTAGAACTTGACCTTATCGTTCTTCAGCGCGATGCGCATGTCCTCCTGCTTCTTCTCATCCCGGCTGAAAACGCGGATCTCGGCGAAGTCCGAGTGAAGAAAGCGCTGCAGCACGGCGTTGCCAAACGAGCCAGTACCGCCGGTGATCAGAAGTGTCTTGTCTTTGAACATGGTGGTGGTCTACTTGAAGGCGCGTGTCTTGTTGCCGCGTTTGTCATGAAGCTGACGCTTGACCCACAGCGCGCTGTGGGGCTGGTTCACCGCGATCTGTTGCGAGGGTCGTTGGGCCAGCGTGTAGTAATACAGGATGATGGACTTGCGCGCTGTCCCCGGCGGAAACGCGAGCGGCTCGGGCAGGCCGTGAAAACTGAAGTCGTGCGAATCGAAGATCACGAGTCGGTTGAATACCGGAGGCACGCGTTTGACGCAGGTCTGGCCGGTCGGCTCGTAGAGCCCGAACTCGCCACCCCATTCGGGATGCCATTCGGGATTCAGGTACAGGATGGCGTTGATGCGGCGGTTCAGGCCGGTGGCATCGTGGTAGTTGCCGTCCACGTGCACGTCGAGCAGGCCGCCAGGCAGGGTCACGTTCAGGCCGCCGCCGGTGAAGTAGGGATCGGGCACGAGCTTCGGAATGTCGAGCCGGTCGCCCATCGCCTTCAGCACAGGCGCAGCGTTGAAGATGCGCACCGCGTCGACGATGTTCTCGGGGATGTCGAATTCCGATTTCCAGGCCGTGCGCAGCTTGACCTCGATGTCGGCATCGTTGGCATGCTCCCAGCACGCGTCGTCGGGGGCCGGGAAATGCTTCAGGCAAAGATTTGCAAGGGCCGGGTCGAGGAAGTCGTCGATGACGATGTGCTTGTAGGGCCCGTCGAAGTACTCGGTGCCCGTGGGCGCCTGTGCGATCTTTGCCGCGCACGCCTCGGCCATGCGCTTGAGTTGCTGCTGTGTGAATGCCGCCATGCTGATCTCCCCTTCAAGCTTTTGCATGAGTCATGTTCGCATCCTGTCGATCGGTCGAACTTACGCGAATTCGTGCATGCGCTTCACCAGATCGGGCCACGGTAGCGGTTTGTAGCCGGTGGCCTGACGGAAGCGCCCGCTGTCGAGCGAGCGATCGATGACCACCGACGCGTCCGGCACGATAGCCGTGCCGCTGGCATAGGCCTGCGCCACGAGCCGCAGCAGATCGTACTTGTTGATCGGGTCGGCGCTGACATGGTAGGTGCCGTGCAATTCGGGTCTGGGCAACACAAAGTCACGAACGACGCGTGCCAACTCGACTGTCGGCAGGCCCGAGAACACCGCCTTCGTGAAACCCTTGACCTGGCCGCGCTGTGCGAGGAACCAGCCGATCAGACTGCGGGCACCGTCCAGTTCGTGGCCGATGATGGAGGTGCGCAGCGTCACAGCGTGCGGATAGTCGACCTCGCCGAGGAATTTGCTGCGACCGTACAGGTCGTCCGCGTCCGCGTGGTCCGCTTCCGTGTACATGCCCTTGTCGCCCGAGAACACGCAATCGGTGCTCACGTGGACGAGGCGGGCGCCCGCAAGCGCGCACAGCCGCGCCAGACGGTGCGGCAGCAGCGAGTTGATCGGGATTGCGGTGAGCGGATCGTCGGCTTCGGAGAGCTGCTTGACCACGCCGATGCAATTGATCACGACATCGGGCTGCGCCAGCGCGATGCCGCGGCTCAGGCTGTCGAAGTTTTCGACATCCACGCCGACGATCAACGCCGCCTGCAGTGCTTCGGGCAGCAGGCGCATCGCACGCGCCGAGCGCACTGTGCCGAGGGCGCGATAGCCTTCGGTCTGGGAGTACAGGCGCAGCATCGCATTGCCAAGCATGCCGGAGGCGCCGAGGACGAGCACGGTGGTCATGGGTTCGATCTTCGCAGAGACGACGACCTCGATTATCGGTGGACACCGGTCACCCCGATCAAGGGATCGACCGCGTCAGCAAAGCATGGCAATCAAATGCACGAAGCGGCTCGTTGCGTGCAGCGTATCGACGGACAGTAGCTTGCCCTGGGCCGCCAGCGAGGCCCTACTTTGGGGACGATGCTGGATCGAACGTGCGAATGGTCCCGGCGCGGCAAACGGCCGGCACGACACCGGCCGGTGGCAAGCCTGGCTACCTTGGCCGTGCAACGCGTGCTGGCTAGAGGTCTCGCAACAGTGCCTGCCCGGGGATGTACCGCACGCCTGGACAGACCGGGATGCGCACGCGCAGTTCCCGGCCGATTCGCTCCAGTACCTGCACATAGGCAAAGC
>JANYBE010000154.1 GCA_025360945.1 Rhizobacter sp.
CGGTGCGGCTCGACGATCTCGAGCGGCAGCAGCACGTTGTCGACGGTGCTGCGCCACGGCAAGAGCGAGGCGGCCTGGAACGCCATGCCGCTGACCTTCAGCGGGCCGGTGACGGGCGTGCCGGCTATCCGGATCGTACCGCGACTGGGCATGCGCAGCCCGGTCGCGAGCTTCATGAAGGTCGACTTGCCGCAGCCCGAAGGGCCGACGATGGCGATGAATTCGCCTTCGTTCACCTGCAGCGAAATGTCCTCGACCGCGAACTGGCCCCGGGCCAGCAATTCGTCGTTGTAGGCGAGCCATACGTGATCGAAGTCGACGAAGGGCCGTGTGGCTGCCGTGGCGCTCATGAGGGCAGCTTTGCGATCACCTCGCGCACCGAAGCGCGGTAGAGCTCGGGTTGCTCGAGGTCCAGACTGCTGTGCGTGCCGCCTTCGAACGGCACCCAGCGCGTGCCGGGCGGCGCGTGCTCGTAGAGCGCGCGGCCGAGCGCGAACGGTACGGTCTTGTCTTCGGTGCCATGCATCATCAGGATCGGCGCGTCGATGCGCGCGATCTTGTCGACCGAGTCGAACTCCTGCGTCGCCAACCATGACGCAATCGTGCCGAGCACGCCGACCGACTTCGCCACATCGGGCAAACTTGTAAACGTCGATTCGAGAATCAGCGCGGCGTAGTCGCTGCCCACATGCTTGTGGCTCGCGAGCTCGACCGCGACGCCGCCGCCCATCGAGTGACCGAAGATCACGCGCTTGCGCGGATCGGGCTGGCGCCGCACGAGCTCGCCCCAGGCCGCGTTCGCATCGGCATTGATGCTGGCCTCGGAGGGCAGCACGGCACTGCTCTCGCCCCAGCCGCGGTACTCGACCGCGAGCACCGTGAAGCCGGCGTCGCGCAGCGCGTCGATCTTGCGGTAGTTCTGGAACAGGTTGCGAAACGTGCCGTGCAGGTACAGCAGCGACGGCGCCTGCGGGTTCGGATTCGGCAGCCACCACAGCTGGAGTTGATCGGTTTGCGCTGCACCCGCGCCGGGCACGCTTAGCTTGAAGGTCTGGTCATTGGCACGCAGCCCAACGAAGTCGGCGGGCCGACCGGGCGTGGGCCGGTAGACCAGCTCGCGCTGCTTGGCATCGATCCAGGCGCAGCCGGCGAGCGTTGCAAGCGCGCCGCAAACAAGGGCCGCGCGCAACACGGCCCATCCCCTTCGGCCCGCAGCCGCTCGAAAAGTCCTGACAATCGCGTCCATGAAATCGTTGACCTCTGCCTTCACCGTTCTCGCGCTCAGCTACGCACCCGCCACCCAAGCCCAGACGTCCGCGCCTACCGCGTCGCCGTCTGCACCTGCCGACGACGGCATGCTGACCCGTGTGTCGCGCTGGTGGTCCGACGACTGGCGCGCCGGTTGGGACAGCGGCGACGGCTGGCGTGTGCTGGCCTCGCCCTTCACCTACCACTACACCTACAGCCCCGACCACACCCGCGTCTACGCGCTTGGGCTGGAGCGCCAGCGGGCCGACGGGCTGGTGCTGGGCGGCAGTCTATTCAAAAACTCCTTCGGCCAACCGAGCGCCTACGTATACGCCGGCCAGCGTTTCGACAAGCTTCTGGGCGTCGATCAGCTGTTCAGTCAATTGACCGGCGGCATTTTGTACGGCTACAAGGAGCCTTACAACAAGAAGGTGCCGCTCGACTACAAGGGCTGGTCGCCGGGTGCGGTATTGAGCCTGGGCTGGCAGTTCACGCCGACGTGGTCGGGGCAACTCAACTTCCTCGGCAACTCGGCGCTGATGTTTCAGCTCTCCGCCGATCTGAAGTAGTCATCTCTTGCCCGCCGCGAAGATGTTGAGCTCGGCAGCGCTCGGCAGGTAGGCACCATTCCATACGGCCTCGGGCCTGACCCGCTCCTTGGTGCCAAACGCATCGGACACCTGGCTCGCCATCAGGCTCAGGCGCGGGCCCGAGACTGAGCCGAAGCCTTCGGTGCGCGCGTCCGGCGTCAGCACCGTCGCGTCGAGCGCGAGTTTGAGGCGGCGTTCCTCGAGTGCGACATCGATGATGCCGTCGCGCGCCTTCACGGTCGCGATGCTCGATTTCGGGTCGGCGATCACGTCGCGCATGCCCTTGGTGAACGCGCGCAAAAAGGCCTTGACCGCCTCCGGGTTCTTCTTTAGAAAATCTTCGCCGACGATGATGGCGTTGCCGTACAGCTTCACCCCAAAACTCGGGTAAGGCAGAACCACCACGTCCTCGGCCTTCACGCCGCGCGCCGCGATGTTGAGCAGCGAAGTGAACGAGAAGCCGGTGATCGCGTCGACCTCGCCGCGCACCAGCATCGTCTCGCGCAGCGGCGGGTCCATGGCGGTCCAACTGACGTTGGTGACGTTGTTCGCCTTCGCGAAGATCGGCCAGGCCTTGCGACCGGCGTCGAAGACAGGCGCACCCAGCTTCTTGCCGTTCAGATCGGCGGGCGTCCTGATGCCTGATTTCTTCAGTGCCAGCACCGCGGCCGGCGTGTTGTTGTAGACCATCATCACCGCAACCGGCTTGTTGGCGGCGCCGGGGTTGTTGGCGTGGAACTCCATCAGCGCGGCGAGGTCGGCGAAACCCATGTCGTACGCGCCGGTGGCCACGCGCGTGACCGCCCCGCCTGAGCCGTTGCCTGCATCGACGCTGACGCCCAGCTTCTCGGCCTTGAAGTAGCCCTTGGCGAGCGGCACCAGGAACATCGCGGCCGGCCCCTCGAAGCGCCAGTCGAGCTGGAACTTGATCGGCGTTTCTTGTGCTCGGGCTGGAAGCGCGATCAAGAGCGTGGCGGCCAGGGCGACGGTCAACGTGGTGCAAGCGGTCTTCATCAGGTTCATCAGGTGGGCCTCGACGGCATCGGCAGACATGGCCGCACGGCATGCAAATTCTGTGCGCAGTGTGCGTGGCCGAAAAGCCAGGCGAACCCGACCCGACCGCCTTGAGGGTGGGCAATCAGGCCATGTAGGGCGCCGGCGTGGGATTCTTCAATCGCGCCGGGTCCACTAATACGGCCAACCAGACCGCGGGCTACGACGACACCGGCACGCTCGCCAACATCGACGGCACCGCCAGCAACCTGTCCAGCAATCCGGCCACGCGCGGCCTCACACTGGAGGCGTTTTGGATGATCGATCCAGTACTTGCGCGTCGGTGCGAAGTACAGGGCCTAGCGGGACCTTCGCCAAGCAAGGGCGTTGATCGGAGCGATCTCCCAGATACTTCATGCCTTTTCGGAAGAAGTTGAGGTACATGAAAGAACTGATGGGAACCATCGTTCAAGCTCGAAGACCTTGACGGCCTTGCGCT
>JANYBE010000165.1 GCA_025360945.1 Rhizobacter sp.
GGATCGATGTCGGCCGGCACGCCGGGCGAGTAGTAAGCGAGCCACGGGCGATCGTTCATTGTTCTGTGCTCCTGGTCCGGCGGGTCCTGGCGGGGCGGGGTGCCGGCGCTATTCGATCGCCTTGCCGATGTCCTCGACTACTTTCTTCGCATCGCCGAAGACCATCATGGTCTTGTCCATGTAGAACAGTTCGTTGTCCAGGCCCGCATAGCCTGCCGCCATGCTTCGCTTGTTCACGATCACTGTCTTGGCTTTGTACGCCTCCAGGATGGGCATGCCGTAGATCGGGCTGCCCTTGGTGTGCGCTGCGGGGTTCACCACGTCGTTGGCACCGAGGATGATCGCGACGTCGGCCTGGCCGAGTTCGCCGTTGATGTCGTCCATCTCGAAGACCTGGTCGTAAGGAACCTCGGCCTCGGCAAGCAGCACGTTCATGTGGCCCGGCATGCGACCCGCTACGGGATGGATCGCGTACTTCACGTTGATGCCCTTCTCGGTGAGCTTGGCGGCGAGCTCCTTCACCGCGTGCTGCGCGCGTGCGACCGCCAGGCCGTAGCCCGGCACGATCACGACGGTCTCGGCATTGCCCAGCACGAAGGCCGCGTCGTCGGCACTGCCGCTCTTGACCGGCCGCGCCTCGGCCTTCGCCCCGCCCGCGGTCGCGGCCTCGCCGCCGAAGCCGCCCAGGATCACGTTGAAGAACGAGCGGTTCATCGCCTTGCACATGATGTACGAGAGGATCGCGCCCGAGCTGCCCACCAGGCTGCCCGCAATGATCAGCATCGCGTTGTTCAGCGAGAAGCCGATGCCCGCCGCGGCCCAACCCGAATAGCTGTTGAGCATCGACACCACCACCGGCATGTCCGCGCCGCCGATCGGGATGATGATCGTCACGCCGAGCACAAACGCGATCGCGAGCAGCACGATGAAGTCGGTCCAGCTCTGGCTGTCGATGAAGCCGTAGATGAAGAACAGCAGCGCCAGGCCCAGCACCAGGTTGACGATGTGCTGGCCCTTGAACTGCACCGGCGCGCCCTGGAACAGGCGGAACTTGTAGGTTCCGCTGAGCTTGCCGAACGCGATGACCGAACCGCTGAAGGTGATCGCACCGATCGCCGCGCCGAGCGCGAGCTCGAGCCGATTGCCGCCCGGAATCGGCTCGCCTCTGGCGACGATGGAGAACGCGTGCGGCTCGGCGACCGCGGAGACCGCGATGAACACCGCCGCCAGACCGATCATGCTGTGGAAAAACGCCACCAGCTCGGGCATCTTGGTCATCTCGACGGTCCGGGCGCGCCAGGCGCCGTAGCCGCCGCCGACCACTAGGCCGAGCAGCACCCAGCCCAGGCCGAGCACGTTGCCGCCCGCCAGCTTGACGATCAGCGCCGCGGTGGTAACCGCCGCGATCGCCATGCCGACCATGCCCAACAGGTTGCCGCGGATCGAAGTGGTCGGGTGGGAGAGGCCTTTGAGGGCCTGGATGAAGCAGACGCTGGCGATCAGGTAGAGCAGCGTGACGAGGTTCATGCTCACGTCGAGCCCTCCTTCACGACGACTTTCTTGTCCTTCTTCTTGAACATCTCGAGCATTCGCCGGGTGACGAGGAAGCCACCGAACACGTTGACCGCGGCGAGCGCGACCGCGAGCACGCCGAAGGCCTTGCCGACGCCGCCTTCGGTGAGTGCTGCGGCCAGCATCGCGCCGACGATGACGATCGCCGAGATCGCGTTCGTGACCGCCATCAGCGGGGTGTGCAGCGCGGGCGTGACGGTCCACACGACGTGGTAGCCGACGTAGATCGCCAGCACGAAGATGATCAGGTTGGTGACGGTGTGGGAGACGATTTCGTGTTCCATGGTCCTACTTCCTCTTCACTTCGCCAGCCTGCGTCATCAGGCACGCGGCCACGATGTCGTCATCCATCGGCACATTGAACGTGCCTTCCTTGGTCAGCACGAGCTTCAGGAAGTCGAGCACGTTGCGCGCGTAGAGCGCGCTCGCGTCGGCTGCCACCAGCGCCGGCAGATTGGTCTCGCCGACGATGGTCACGCCGTGACGCACGATCGTCTTGTCGGCCTCGGAGATCGGGCAGTTGCCGCCGGTCAGGCCGCCCATTAGATCGGGCCCCCTGCCGGCGGCGATGTCGACGATCACGGAGCCGGGCTTCATCGCCTAGACCATGTCTTCGGTGATGAGCGTCGGCGCGGCGCGGCCGGGGATCAGCGCGGTGCTGATGACGATGTCGGCCGCGGCCACGCGCTTGGCGACTTCGATCTGCTGGCGCGCGAGCCAGCTAGGCGGCATCGGCTTGGCATAGCCGCCCACGCCCTCGGCCGCAGCTTTTTCGTCAGTCGTGTCGTACGAGACTTCGATGAACTTCCCGCCCAGCGACTCGACTTGCTCTTTGACGCTCGGCCGCACGTCGCTCGCCTCGATCACGGCGCCCAGGCGCTTGGCGGTCGCGATCGCCTGCAGGCCAGCGACGCCGACGCCGAGGATCACGACGCGCGCCGCCTTCACGGTGCCGGCCGCCGTCATCAGCATCGGGAAGAAGCGCTGGTACTTGTCGGCGGCGATCATCACGGCCTTGTAGCCGGCAATGTTGGCCTGCGAACTCAGCACGTCCATGCTCTGGGCGCGGGTGGTGCGCGGCGCGGCTTCGAGGGCGAAGGCAGTGATGCCCGCGCCCGCGATGCGGTGCAGCCCGTCGCTGTCGAAGGGGTTGAGCATGCCCACCAGGTTGGCGCCGGTCTTCATCAGCGAGAGCTCGCTGTGCAGTGGCGCGCGTACCTTTAGCACCAGCTCGCAGCCGAACGCGCCGGTGGCATCGGTGATCTCGGCGCCGGCCGCCTCGTAGGCCGCGTCGGTCACGCTGGCGGCAACGCCTGCGCCCGACTGCACCCGGATCGTGTGGCCTTGCGCTTTAAGCTTCTTGGCCGTCTCGGGCGTGACGGACACGCGCGCTTCACCGGCCGCTGTCTCGAGCGGTACCCCTATCAGCATGGATGCCTCCTCAGGCGCTTCTTCGTTGGAACCTTGGAATGGACCGATTCTGCCGCACCTTGCCCGCCCAACACCAATGACCACGGTCAAGGGCGCAAGAATGAGGGCGGGATAACATCGCCTCCATGGCCGAGCGCTGGAAACCGAGTGTCACCGTCGCCGCGGTCATCGAGCGTCGCGACGGCGACACGAGCCGCTTCCTGCTCGTCGAGGAACTCACGCCCGAAGGACTGAAGCTCAACAACCCGGCTGGCCACCTCGATCCGGAAGAATCACCCGAGCACGGCGTGATCCGCGAGGTGCTCGAGGAAACCGCGTGCGCGTTCACGCCGGACCGGCTGGTCGGCGTGTACCTGTCCCGCTTCCAGCGACCGGCCACCGGGGACGACGTGACCTTCGTGCGTTTCGCGTTCGGCGGCACGGTCGGCGCGCCCGATCCGTCCCGCGCGCTTGACGACGGCATCGTTCGCACGCTGTGGATGACGCTGCCCGAGCTGCGCGCGAGCCGCGCACGGCACCGCAGCCCGCATGTGCTGGGCTGCATCGAGGACTATGTGAACGGCAGACGCTATCCGTTGACGACGATCACGACCGACGCCAGCGTGTACGCGCCGGAGATCAAGCGCCCCGGATGAAGCACGCTGCATTCTTCCGCAACCTCAACCTCGGGCGCGCGAACTGCCCGACCCG
>JANYBE010000170.1 GCA_025360945.1 Rhizobacter sp.
CCATGGTCACCGGCGCAGGCAGCGGCATTGGCCGCGCCAGCGCGCTCGCTCTGCTCGCAGCTGGCTACCACGTCGTGCTCGCCGGCCGGCGCGCCGACGCGTTGAACGAAACCAAGGTGCTCGCCGGCACTTTGGGTGCCAACGCGCTCGCGGTACCCACCGACGCGACCGACCCGGCCGCGGTGAAGGCGCTGTTCGCGGCGACGCACGCGCAATACGGCCGGCTCGATGTGCTCTTCAACAACGCCGGCACCGGCGCGCCCGCGATCCCGATGGATGAGCTGACGTTCGAGCAGTGGAAGGCCGTCGTCGACATAAACCTGACCGCCGTGTTCCTGTGCACGCAGCAGGCCTTCAAGCTGATGAAGAGTCAGACGCCGCGCGGCGGGCGCATCATCAACAACGGCTCAATCTCGGCCGTCGCCCCTCGGCCTTTCAGTGCGCCCTACACCGCGACCAAGCACGCGATCACTGGCCTGACCAAGGCGACCTCGCTCGATGGCCGCGCCCACGACATTGCCTGCGGCCAGATCGACATCGGCAATGCCGCGAGCGAGATGACCCAGCGCATGACCAGCGGTGTGCCGCAGGCCAACGGCACGATGATGGTCGAGCCGCGCATGGACTTGAAGCACGTGGCCGACGCGGTCGTGCACATGGCCAGCCTGCCACTCGAAGCCAACATCCAGTTCATGACCGTGATGGCGACCAAGATGCCGTTCGTGGGTCGCGGATAAGCCCTATCTTCCCCCCCAATCGCGGGTTCCGGCTGTGGTTCACCCCCGCAACCACGGGGCGTCCCGGGATTGTGAACGCGGCGACGCGTGCCCGAAAATGAGCGCGTGACGAGCCCGACATCCCACGCGACTGCGCCGACGCTGCAGGATTTCGAGCCGCTGCTGCTCGCCGAGGCGATCGTGCTGCGCGCCGCCGCCGACGGCAGCATTGCCAAGGTCGGCTACCGTCGCCCGCGCAATGCAACACCCGATGTGCGGCTGCGCGCCGAGTTCCTTGCATTTCTCGCGCGCGGCGGTGGTGACGGCGCATGCGTCGCCGGCGACCGGCTGCAAATCCTAGGCGCCTGCATCGTCGGCCGGCTCGACCTGAGCCACCGCTGCGTACCGGTCAGCCTGTGGCTTTACCGCTGTGTGTTCGCCGCGGCGCCGCTGCTCGACGGCGCGCATCTGACCGGCAGCCTGAGCTTCCCCGACAGCGCGCTGCCGGGCCTGCACGCCGAAGCCCTGCGGATCGACGGCGAGCTGGCGTTCAACGCCGGTTGCAGCCTGCACGGCGAGCTGCATCTGGCGCGCGCCGTGATCGGCCGCGACCTGAATTGCGAGCGCATGCATCTGCATGCCAGCGACAAGTTCGCCAATACGCTGCCGTGCCGGCTCGTCGCCGACGGCGCGCAGATCGGTGGCGACGTGCTCGTCGGCGGCGGCGCGGACGCGACTGGCGAGTTGCGCTTTCAAAGCGCGCGCATCCGCGGTGACCTGCGCGCGAGCGGCGCGCGTCTGAGTGCCGATCTCGATGCCGGTGGCGCGCGCGGCGCGGCGCTGAACCTGGACCGCGCGCGTGTCGGCGGTCACGTCCTGCTCGACGCAGGGTTTTCGGCCGCCGGCCAGGTGCGTTTCCAACGGGTGCGCATCGGCGGCGACCTCGATTGCAACGGAGCAGATTTCGATGCCGTGGGCGATGCCGGCTGGGGCAACAGCGCCGCGGTGCTGCTGGACCGCGCGCAGATCGGCGGCACCTTGAAGCTGCAGCAGTTGCAGCGGCCGCTCGAGGGCACCTCGTTGGCCGACGCCCGCGTCGGCATGCTGCTTGACGATGCGCAGACCTGGGGCGCGCATCATTCGCTTGACGGCTTCGCCTACACCCGCTTTGCCACCGACGCGCCGACCGACGCGACGATGCGCCTGCGCTGGCTCGCCACGCAGCGCGCCAGTCATTCGGACCACGACTTCCGCCCCGAGCCGTGGCGGCGCGTCATCAAGGTGCTGCGCCGCATGGGGCGCGACGACAGCGCGGCCGAAGTCGCGATCGGCCGCGAACGCCACCTGCGCCGCAGCGGGCTGGTCGGCCTGTCCGCACCCGCGGCGCTGCGCTGGTTGCCACGCTTCGGTCATGCCCTGTTCGGCACGTTCGCGGGCTATGGCTACCGGCCGCTGCGCGTGCTGCTTGCCGCAAGCGTGCTGTGGCTCGCCTGCGCCGGCGTGTACTGGGCCGCGGCCGACAACGGCCTGATGGCGCCGACTCAGCCGCAGCCTGCACGCAGCCGCGCGCAGCTTCAACCGCTGGCGTATTCGCTCGACGTGCTAATGCCGCTGATCGATCTGCGTCAGCAACGCCGCTGGACGCCGCAGGCAAACGACGACCAGCTCGTCAACCCCGCCGCACTGGTGCAGGCGCTGACCTGGTTCGAGGCCCTGTGCGGCTGGCTCGCCACGCTCACGCTGCTCGCGATCGCGACCGGCCTGACCGACCGCGACCGGCGCAGCGCGTAAGGGAATCGAGCACCCGGCGCTGGCTTGAGCTGTTCATCGAAGTCCCATCGCCCGGGCATGGCGATTGCGTAACTCACGGTTGTTTGCGGCGCGGTTAAAGTGCGCCGTGTGATTCGGCGCGTGCGCGCCCAACCTCCCACTGACTGAAAGTTTCACGATGGCGCACATCCACTTCATCGGCGGCGAAAAAGGCGGCGTGGGCAAATCGCTCACTGCGCGCGTGCTGGCGCAGTACATGATCGACAAGGAGATCCCGTTCCTGGGCTTCGACACCGATCGCTCGCACGGCGCGCTGATGCGCTTTTACGCCGGATATGCGTCGCCGGTCGTGATGGACCACTACGAGGCGCTCGATGTGATCGTCGAAGCCGCCGCCGAGCAAACCGGACGGCGCATCCTCGTCGACCTGGCCGCGCAGACGCACGATCCGCTGGTGCGCTGGCTCGACGAGACCGGTGCGATCAACATGGCTGCCGAGATGGGCATGACGATCCACTACTGGCACGTGATGGACTCGGGCAAGGACTCGGTCGACTTGCTCGAAAAGCTGCTCGACCGTTTCGGCACCGGCCTCAAGTACGTCCTAGTGCGCAACCAGGTTCGCGGCAACGACTTCTCGGTGCTCGAGCAATCGGGCCAGCAGCAGCGCGCGCTCGAACTCGGCGCAAAGATCGTCTCGATTCGCAAGCTGCACGACGGCGTGATCCAGAAGATCGACGCTGGCAGCAGCAGCTTCTGGAAAGCCAAGGCGCCGGGCGACCCGAGCAGCACCGGGCTGGGGCTGATGGACCGCCAGCGCGTAAAGATGTGGCTGCGCGACGTGTACCGGGAGATCGACGATGTGGGCATCTGAGCGCATGCGTCTGTTGGCACTGCTCGCCGTACTGGCCACGCGCGCGGCTGCGCTGTCGTGACCGTCGCCGGCGCCACTGCGGGCGCGGCGATCTCGCCTATCGGCGCGGTCGTGAGTGCCGGCGTAAAGGTCCCCGGCAAACTGCTCGACAAGACCATCGACGCGGTCACGCCGCGCGCCAAGCCCTAACCGCAGCAGCGCGATGCAGCGCCGCACCCTGCTCCGCGGGAGCGCGGCCCCGATCGCCGTGCACGCTGTTGCAAAACGTGCTCGCCGCTGACCCGTTGCGCTTCGCTCTCGATGCGAAACTGCTGCAGGCGCAGCTCCGTGTCGTCGACAACGTGCTCGATCCGTCCAGCGGCATCTCGACCGCGGCCCGCCTCGCCGTCGACGCGGCGCGAACCGGGCGCTCAGGCGACCTGACGATTCGAGCAGGGCTCTCGGCTACCATCCAGGCACAACAACGCTCAATCCGGAGGATGAATGAGCACGTCACCCGACCAGAACCCCTTTGCCCCGCCGACCGCCCGCGTCCAAGATGTCAGCGTCGGTGGTCTCGAGCTGGCCGGCCGTGGCGCGCGTCTCGGCGCCGTGCTGATAGACGGCCTGATTCAGGGCGGCCTCTACTACGCCCTCGCCTTCACCCTCTTCAAGACCATGCTGCCCGACGTCAACTCGGGCGCCGGCTTCGGCACCCGCTTCGCGATGCAGTTCGTCGTCGGCATCGGCCTGTTCGTACTGCTTCAGAGCTATCTCCTGGCGACGCGCGGCCAGACCATCGGCAAGAGGCTGCTCGGCCTGCGCATCGTGCGCAGCAACGGCGAGCCTGTCGCGATCGGCCGAATACTGGGCCTGCGCTATTTCGTCGGCTGGATCATCACGATGATCCCGTTCATCGGCGTCGTGTTCGCACTCGCCGACGGGCTGCTGATCTTCCGTGACTCGCGCAAGTGCCTGCACGACAACATCGCTGACACGATCGTCGTCAGAGCCTGATCCGGCCCGTGTCTCGGGCAATCGACGTGCCCGCTGCGGCACTCGACACCGTCTTCATCACGGAGACGCCGGAAGGCATCGCGTTGCAGCTGCACCCGGCGGGCACGATGGCGCGCAGCTTCGCGTACCTGATCGACGCGGCGCTGCGCATCGCCGTGCTGATCGGCGCGGTGACGGTGCTGAGCACGATGTCGCGTTTCGGCACCGGCATCTTCTATGTCGTGGCCTTCGCGCTCGAGTGGCTGTACCCGGTCGTGTTCGAACTGATGCCCGCGGCCGCCACTCCGGGCAAGCGCGCGCTCGGCTTGCGGGTCGTGATGGACTCGGGCCTGCCGGTCACGCCGGCGGCCTCGCTGGTGCGCAACCTGCTGCGCACGGCCGACTTCCTGCCAGTCGGCTACGCACTCGGTCTGGTGATGGTGCTGGTGCGACCCGACTTCAAACGTCTGGGCGATCTCGCGGCCGGCACGCTGGTGATCTACGCCAACAGCACCAGTCTGGACGGCCCGCTGCCCGCCGGCGAGCCGGTACCACCGGCGCGCCCCCTCTCGACGCGTGAGCAGGCTGCCGTCGTCGCCTGGGCCGGGCGCGCTGCGCGGCTCACACCCGAACGACTCGAAGAACTCGCGGTACTCGCCGGCCCGATCACGGCCGGTGCGCCCGCAGGCAGCCACACGACGCGCCTGCTCGGCGTGGCGCAATGGCTGGTGGGGCGCCGATGACACCGTTGCAGTTCGAGGCCTACTATGCGCCGACGTGGGATGAGCTGACAGCGGCGCTGACGCACATCGAGGGCGCTCGCAAACGCTGGTCCATCAGTCTTCGCAAGCGACCCGCACCGATCGGCGACACGCCTGACGCGGCGCGCCTGAGCGGGCTCTACCGTGCCGCATGCGAGCATCTCGCACTGGCCCGCGCGCGCGCCTACCCGACGCATCTGACGAGCCGCCTCGAATCGCTCACTCAGCGCGCGCACCAGCTCATCTACCGCCGCACCGACTACGGCGCGGCGCGCTTCGCGCAGCTCTTTCTGCTTGACTTTCCGCAGGCCGTTCGCGCGCACTGGCGCTACGTGCTGGTGGCCGGGCTGGTGTTCGGCCTGCCGCTGGTGCTGCTGGGGCTGGCGACCTATCTCGACCCGGGCTTCATCCTGACGATGCACGACGCAAAGACGGTGCGCGGCTACGAGCAAATGTACGGCCCGAACGCCGACTCGATCGGCCGCGACCGGGGCGCCGACGGCGACTGGATGATGTTCGGCTTCTACATCATGAACAACATCTCGATCGCGTTCAAGTGCTTCGCCGGCGGCGTCTTCCTCGGCGTGGGCAGCCTGTTCTTCCTGGCCTACAACGGCATCGCCGCCGGCAGCCTGGCCGGCTACCTGACCGCACACGGCCACGCCGAGACCTTTTATTCGTTCGTCATTACGCATGGCGCGTTCGAGCTCACCGCAATCGTGCTGTCGGGTGCAGCTGGGCTGCGCCTGGGCCACGCGCTGCTGGCACCTGGTCGGCGCACGCGGCGCGCGGCACTCGAGCTCGCCGCACGCGAGTCGGCGCTGCTGGTCTATGGCGTCGTCGCGATGCTGCTGATCGCCGCGGGGCTGGAGGCCTTCTGGTCGTCGGCACGTTGGATCGCACCCTCCGCCAAGTTCGCGGCCGGCGGCGTGTGCTGGTTGCTGGTCATCGCCTACCTCGTCGGTCAAGGACGCCCGCACGCCGTCAAGTCGTCCGGAGCGGCGCATGCAGATTGAGACTATCGCGCTGCACCTGCGCCCGCGCTCGATGAGCGAGGCGAGCGACCTCGGCGTGCGCCTGGTGCAGGCGAATGCGCGATCGGTGTGGGCCTCGTTCACACCGGTCTGGGCGGTCGTCGTGATGATCGCGCTGGCCTGCGGCAGTATCGCGCCGTGGCTACCGGGGCTGATCATCTTCTGCACCAAGCCGTGGCTGGACCGCACGCTGTTGTTCGTGCTGTCGCGCGCGGTGTTCGGCACGCCGACGCGGCTGCGCGACGTGTGGGCCGCCCAGGCCTCGGTGTGGTGGCAGCAGCTGTTCCTGACGCTGACATGGCGCCGCCTCTCGCCGTGGCGCTCGTACACGCAACCCACGCGCCAGCTCGAGGGCCAGCGCGGCAAGATCGGACGCGCCCGCCGCAAGCAGCTGCTGCACGGCAAGCAGGGGGCGGCATTCGCAATGCACAGCGCGTTCGCACAGCTCGAGGCGCTACTATGGTTCGGGCTGCTGATGCTGGCCGTGTGGTTCACGCCCGAAGCCTCGCAACGCACGTTGTTCGAGGCGCTTTTCCGATCCGACAGCGCGGCGGTCTCGCTGTTGATCGCCACGGCCTATGCCGGCGTCGTGCTGCTGGTCGAGCCCTTCTACGTTGGCGCCGGTTTTGCGATGTACCTGAACCGCCGCGTCGAGCTCGAGGCGTGGGACGTCGAACAGGAGTTTCGCCTTGCGTTTGCGGCCTGAGTCGCTGAGCTGCCTGGTCGTCGCTGGCGCGTTCGCAGCGCTGCCGGTGTTTGCCGACGAGCCCTCAGCGCCGGCATCCGCCCAGATGAACGCCGAGCACGTGCAGCGCATCGTCGCCGAGATGAGGGCCGACCCGACCCTCAACGGCACGCACACGGAACACGAACTGCGCTGGAAGAACCGCGCGGCCGACAAGCCCGAGCCTGCCGACCTGCCGTACTGGCTGGTGCAACTCGTGCGCTGGATCGCGACGGCGGGGCGCGGCGTCGTGTGGGTACTGGGAGCGATCGCGGTCGCTCTGTTCGCGGTTTTCGCGTGGCGCTGGGCAAGCGTCCGCTCGGATGCGCTGCGGGCCCGCGCTAAGCTCTTGCCCAGCCATGTGAACGAGCTCGACATCCGACCGGAAAGCCTGCCCACCGACATCGCCGCCGCGGCACGCGCGCTGTGCCAGCGCGGCAAAGTCCGCGCCGCCCTGTCGCTGCTGTACCGCGGTGCACTCTCGCGCCTCGTGCACGACCACCGGGTGCCGATCCGCGCGGCCAGTACCGAGGGCGAGTGCGTACGGCTCGCGTCCGCGGTGCTGACTGCTGGCGGCAGCGCGTACTTCGATCGGCTCGTGGTCGCGTGGCAGACCGAGGTCTACGCCGGTCGCTCCGCCGATGCGGGCGAGGTCGCCGCGCTGTGCGATGCGTTCGAGACCCACTTCGCCGCCGCACCCACTGGCGCCCCGCAACCGAGGGCGGTCGCGGCATGAAGCTCGGTCGCCAGCATGCGCTGATGGCGTTTGTCGCCATCGTGCTCGGCATCGCCGGGGTCTGGCTCGCGCTGCATACCGAATGGGTCGAGGTGCAGGTGCCCGACCCGATCAAAGGCGAGGCGCTGCGCGACGTCGACTACCGCCTGAAGCAGTTCGCGACCCGGCTTGGGGCGCAAGTCAGCGCACCCGAGAACCTCAATGCGCTACCGCCGCCGGGCGCGACGCTGGTCCTGAGTTCGACCCAGTGGAACATCTTCCCCGAGCGCGCCCTGGCGCTCAGACGCTGGGTCGAGGCCGGCGGCCACCTGTGGTTGCCGTACCACTACGAAGGCGAGGTGGACGCGGCCATGGCGTGGATTCCTGTCAAATGGATGCGCGTTGCCAAGCCCAAATCGGGGCCACCTCCGAGCGCCACGAAAGCCTCTGCGCCCAATGCCGAGGACGCGGACGAAGACGTGGACGAAGGCGATGCCCCCGAACCCGCCCCGCCGCCCGCGCCCGGTCCGGGCGGCAAGTCGCACTGCCCCGGTGTCGGCGAGCCGGCCCATGTGACGCCGGTGTTCGGCACGCAACACTTGTTTGAGGCCTGCCTGTACATGCGCGAGTCGCTGCGCGCGCGCGTGCCGGTGCAATGGGCGCTGTACGGCCAGCATGGCCAGGTCGTCGCGCGCGTGCCGGTCGGGCGCGGCAGCGTCACGGTGGCCAGCGCCTACATGCCCTGGGACAACAGCCAGCTGCTGCTCTCCGACAACGCGCTGCTCGCCGCCGCCGCGCTGCGCATCCAGCCAGGCCAGGCGCTGTGGTTCGTGCGCGATGAAGCGCGCCCGCCGCTGCTGAGCTTTCTGTGGCACAACGGCCTGCCCGCCGTGCTTCTGGGCGCGCTCGCGCTGGTGTTCGCACTGTGGCGTGGTGCGGTGCGCTTTGGGCCGCGCGCCGCGGTGCTGCCCACGGTGCGACGCTCCGTGGCCGAGCAGATCCGCGGTACCGCCAACTTCATTCATCACCACGGCGGCACGGCCTTGCACGCGGCGCAGCTGCGCGCGCTGAACGACGCGGCCCGGCCGCGCATCCGTGGCTACGACGGGCTGATCCTCGGCGAACGCGCGCAGGCCCTCGCCAAGGCGACGCAGCTCAATGCGCACGCGCTGGCCCGGGCCATGAACCCCGCGCTCGACTCCGCGCTGAGTCGGCATGCGGGTACCGCGCTTGCGCTGCTCGAGACCGCGCGCCGCCGTCTGCTGAATAGCGCCGCCCCGCCTCGAACCGACACCCTCTAGGAATCACGATGCAACTCAACCCCGCCGACATTACGCGCGCCGCCGAAGTGCTGGCCGCCCTGCGCGACGAAGTGGCCAAGGCCGTCGTCGGCCAGCGTCAGGTCGTCGACCAGACACTGATCGCGCTCGTCGCCTCAGGTCATGTGCTCATCGAAGGCGTGCCCGGCCTGGGCAAGACGCTGCTGGCGCGCGCGCTGGCGCAGGCGCTGTCGCTGGAATGCTCGCGCGTGCAGTTCACGCCCGACCTGATGCCCTCCGACATCACCGGACACACCGTGCTCGACACGAACGCGGCCGGCGCAGCTGACCTGAGCGCGCTGCGCGTGCGCCGCGGCCCGGTCTTCACCAACCTGCTGCTCGCCGACGAAATCAACCGCGCGCCGGCGAAGACGCAGAGCGCGCTGCTCGAGGTGATGCAGGAGTACCAGGTCACAATCGAAGGTCAGACGTTGCCGCTGGCCAAACCCTTCATGGTGCTGGCGACGCAGAACCCACTCGAGACCGAAGGCACCTACCCGCTGCCCGAGGCCCAGCTCGACCGCTTCTTCTTCAAGCTCCACGTACCCTTCCCCAACCGGGAAGAGCTCAACGACATTTTGGAGCGGACCACGGGCAGCGTCTCGCCCAAGGTGAAGCCGGTGATGACCAAGGAGCGGATCATCGCCATGCAGAAGCTGGTGCGCGAGGTGCCGATCGCCAAGCACGTGCAGGACTACGCGGTGCGCCTGCTCCAGGCCACCCACCCGACGGAGAGCGGCTCGC
>JANYBE010000175.1 GCA_025360945.1 Rhizobacter sp.
CGATCGATGCGCGAGAGGTGAGGTTCGACGCGCTGGTCGCGGCGAGCGGCAAGTGCCTCGAAGGCGTGCCCGGCATGGGTTTCGTGTTTCTGCGCAAGTCGGTGCTCCGCGGATGCGAGGGCAACTCGCATTCGCTCGCGATGGACTTGTTCGATCAGCAAACGTACATGGAGAAGACTGGCCAGTGGCGCTTCACGCCCCCGACGCACGTGGTCGCGGCGCTGGCCGAGGCGCTACGGCAGTTTGTCGAGGAAGGCGGCCAGAGTGCCCGGTTCAGGCGCTACACCGATAACTGTCGCACGCTGATTGACGGCATGGCAGCGCTGGGGTTCAAGCCGTTTCTGCATCCGTCTCTTCAGGCGCCGATCATTGTCACCTTTCACGCGCCCACCCATCCGGCCTATCAGTTCAGGCCGTTCTATGAGGCGGCGAAGCAGCGCGGCTTCATCCTGTACCCGGGCAAGCTGACGCAGGTGGAGACCTTCCGCGTTGGCTGCATCGGCGCTATCGGGCGCAAAGAAATGCAGCAGGCGGTCAACGCGGTCGCCGATGCGATGGGCGAGCTCGGCATTGCACGTTAGGCACAATAAGAACGGAGACAAGTCATGGCACAGAAGGAACATCCCGCGCTGGCCGCGGTGCGCAAGTCGGGCACCGGCAAGGTCAAGGTCGCGTGCAGCGACATCGACGGCATCCTGCGCGGCAAGTATCTGCACATCGACAAATTCCTCGGCGCGGCGCAACCGCATCCAAATGGCGGGTTCGGCTTCTGCGACGTGGTGTTCGGCTGGGACGCGAACGACTGCTGCTACGACAACGCGACGCTGACCGGTTGGCAGCACGGCTTCCCGGACGCGCTCGCGCGCCTGGACTTGAACACGCACCGCAACGTTCCCTGGGACGATGGCGTGCCGATGTTCCTCGGCGAGTTCGTCAACGCCGACGGAACTCCGTCGCCGATCTGCCCGCGTCAGACCTTGAAGCGCGTGCTCAAGCGCGCCGAGAAGCTCGGCGTGTCGGTGATGGCGGGCATGGAGTTCGAGTGGTTCAACTTCAGCGAAACACCGCAGAGCTGGGCCGCGAAGAAGGGCGTTGGCCCGGAGCCCATCACACCCGGCATGTTCGGCTACTCGCTGCTGCGCATGAACCACAAGCGCGAGTTCTTCAAGGCGCTGATGGACGAGATGCCGCTGTTCGGCGTGCCGATCGAAGGCTTGCACACCGAGACGGGGCCGGGCGTGTACGAGGTCGCGATCGCGTTCAGCGAAGCGCTGGAGCAGGCCGATCGTGCGATCCTGTTCAAGACCGGCGCTAAAGAGATCGGCGCGCGCTTTGGCGTGATGCCCAGCTTCATGGCGAAGTGGAACCAGCAGCTGCCGGGTTGCTCGGGGCACATCCACCAGAGCCTGTCGGACGGCCAGCAGAATCTGTTCTTCGACGCTAAATCGCCGCGCAAGATGAGCAAGCTGTTCGAGAGCTATCTTGCCGGCCAGGTCGGGTGCCTGATGGAGATGGCGCCGATGTTCTGGCCCACAATCAACAGCTACAAGCGGTTGGTCGACGGCTTCTGGGCCCCGGTCAAGCCGACCTGGGGCCTCGACAACCGCACCGCGAGTTTTCGCGTCATCGCCGGCAGCCCGAAGGCTACAAGGCTGGAGACGCGCTGCCCAGGCGCCGACGTGAACCCGTATCTCGCAATGGCCGCGGTGATCGCCGCGGGCTTGCACGGCGTCGAGAAGGGCTTGAAACTGACCGCGCCGCCGATCACCGGCACAAACGGCGGCGCCGAGGATATCCCGCGGGCGCCGCGCACACTCATCGAGACGACGCGAAACTTCAGGCAATCATCGATCGCGCGCGACTGGTTCGGCGACGACTTCGTCGATCACTTCGCCGCCACGCGCGAATGGGAGTGGCGACAGTGGCTGGACGGTGTGACCGACTGGGAACTGAAGCGCTACTTCGAGATCATCTGAATTCACACTAGAAGACCGCCATGAGCATCACCCGTTTCTCGTTTCCGACCGTCATTCACTTCGGCGCCGGTGCGCGTGCGCTGGCAGGGCCGCATCTACACCAGAACGGGCTGCGTCGCCCGTTGATCGTTACCGACAAGGGCCTGGCCTCATTGCCGCTGATGAACGAGCTGAAGGACGGACTCGAATCGGCCGGGCTCTCGGTCGCGGTCTACGGCGGCGTGTTCGGCAACCCGATCGGCTCGCAAGTGATGGCTGGCGCGGCCGCGTACAAAGCGCACGGCGCCGACTGCGTGATCGGCGTCGGCGGTGGGGCAGCACTGGACGTTGCCAAGGTCGTCGGCCTGCTGGCTACGCATCCTGGCGACGTGATGGAGTACGTCTGGGATCACTCACAGGTGCGCGCGATCGACGCTGCCGCACTGCCGTATTTCGTCGCGCTGCCGACCACCTCGGGCACCGGCAGCGAGGTCGGCCGAAGCAGCGTGATCAGCGAGGAAGTCACGCACGTGAAGCGCGTGATCTTCTCGCCCGCGATCCTCGCCAAGGTCGTGTTCGCCGATCCCGAGCTGACGCTCGGCTTGCCGCCTTTGGTGACGGCCGCGACCGGCATGGACGCGCTCACGCACAACATCGAGAGCTACCTGTCGCCGGCCTACCACCCGCTGTGCGACGGCATCGCGCTGGAAGGCACGCGCATTGCCGCGCGCGCGCTGCTCACGGCGGTGCGCGAGCCCGGCAACCTGCAGGCGCGCGCCGACATGATGATGAGTTCGATGATGGGCGCGATCGCGTTCCAGAAGGATCTGGGCGCCGTGCACTCGTGTGCGCACGCACTTGGCACCGTGTGCGACCTGCACCACGGGCTGGCAAATGCGCTGATGATCGAGCCGGTGATGACCTACAACCGCGAGGCAGTACCCCACAAGTTTGCCGAGCTCGCGCACGCCGTCGGCGTGCCCTCCGTCAGCGGATTCGTGCCGTGGCTGGCGCACCTAAAAAACCGGATCGGCATCCCACCGGGGCTGGCCGCCGCAGGTGTCAAGCGCGAGCATTTTCCGCGCCTGGTCGAGATCGCTGCGCGCGACATCTGTCACCAGACCAATCCGCGCCCCTGCGAGGCGGCCGATTTCGAACGCTTCTTCACGGAAGCCTACTGACATGGCCAAGCCGCTCATCATCGGTATCTCGGCGCGCATCCATCACCCGGTCGGGCCGGTGCGCGACCTCGGCGGCGTCTACACGAAGACGCTGCACTACCTTGAACAATCGGTCGCACACTGGGTGCTTGCCAAGGACGTGCTCGCGGTGATGATCCCCGCGATCGAAAGCGATGGCCTGATCCAGCGCAGCGAGATGAGCCTGGCCTCGTATGCGGAGTACCTCGACGGTCTGGTGCTGCAAGGCGGTGCCGACATCGCGCCCGAGAGCTACGGTGAATCGCCGCTGCACCCCGACTGGGCCGGCGACCGCGTACGCGACCGCTACGAGATCGACCTGTTCAACGCCTTCGTCGCCGCGGGCAAGCCGGTGATCGGCATCTGCCGCGGCTGCCAGCTGATCAACGTGGCGCTGGGCGGGACCTTGTTCCAGGACATTCCGACACAGCTGCCGGCGGCCGTCTCGCATCGCGACACCGAGATGTACGAGCGCGCGCTGCACGACGTGAGCTTTGTTGCCGGCTCGAAGCTAGCGGAGCTCTTCCCAGGCGTCGGGCAGGCCAAGATCAACACCATCCACCACCAGGCCGTGAAGGGTCTGGGCCACGACCTCGTGATCGAGGCGCTTGGCGTGCCCGATGGCGTGGTCGAGGCGATTCGCTGGCGCGGGCCGAGCTACGTGTTCGGCATGCAATGGCACCCGGAATTCCTTGCGCTCGCGACGCTCGATAACACCCAGCTCGACGGCGCGCCCATCCTGAACGAATTTCTCGATAGCGCGCGCGCCTGCCGCGACGTCACTTGAACCGCACCCATGCTGAAGATTCACAACCCCGCCACCGGCGCGTTGATCGCCGAAGTCCCAGAGTCAAATGTCGACATCGTCACGCAGCGCACGCGCGCTGCGCGGGCCGCGCAGCCGGCGTGGGCGGCGACGCCGTTGGAGGTGCGCCTTCAGGTGATGCAGCGCTTCCGCGCCGCGCTGGTGGCTGAGCTCGAGCCGCTCGCGTCCACGCTAACCAAGGAGGTCGGCAAGCCGATCCGTCAGTCGCGCAACGAGATCAACGGGCTGCTCGGTCGCATCGACTTCTTTGTGATGCAGGCGGCGACGACGCTCGCGCCGCAGCAGCTCTTCGATGAAGGCGGCACGCGCGAGGTGCTCAGCTTCGATGCGCTCGGTGTCGTCGCCAACATCTCGGCCTGGAACTATCCGTACTTCGTCGGGGGCAACGTGTTCGTGCCAGCGCTGCTGGCAGGCAATGCGGTGCTGTACAAGCCCTCGGAGTTCGCCACGCTGACAGGGCTGCACATCGCGCGGCTGCTGCACGAATCGGGCGTGCCCACGGACGTGTTCGTGCCGCTGATCGGCCGCGGCGACGTCGGTGCCGCGCTGCTCGCGCAGGACGTAAACGGCGTGTTCTTCACGGGATCGTATGCCACCGGCGCGAAAATCGCGCAGACCGTCGGCGCGCGTTTCATCAAGCTGCAACTCGAGCTCGGCGGCAAGGATCCAACCTACGTGGCCGAAGACGCGGACGTGAAGATCGCAGCCGAGTCGCTTGCCGATGGTGCGATGTACAACGCCGGCCAGAGCTGCTGCTCGGTTGAGCGCGTCTATGTACACGAAAGCATACACGACGCGTTCGTCGCCGCTTTCGTCGAGACAGTGCGCGGCTTCAAAATAGGCGACCCGGGCAGCGAAGAGACCTACATCGGCGCGATCACGCGCGCGCCGCAGCTCGACGTGCTGGACGCGCAGGTCGCGGACGCGCTGGCCAAGGGCGCGACGCTGCGCGTCGGTGGCAAGCGTTTGGCCGGCCCGGGCAACTGGTTCGAGCCGACCGTATTCACCGAGGTCGATCACTCGATGGAGCTGATGCGCGAGGAGAGTTTTGGCCCAGTCATCGGCATCCAGAAGGTCTTCGGCGACGCCGAGGCATTGAGGCTGATGAACGACACGCGGTATGGCCTGACGGCAGGCGTGTTCACGAAGGACGAGGCGAGGGCGCGCGCGCTGCTCGCCAAGGTCAACGCCGGCAGCGTCTACTGGAACTGCTGCGACCGCGTCAGCCCGCGCCTGCCGTGGTCGGGGCACGGCGATTCGGGCGTGGGACTCACCTTATCGGCGCTGGGCATTCAAACCTTCACGCGGCCGCGGGCTTGGCATCTGCGGCAGCCGTGACGCGGCTTGCGTTGTTCGATCTCGATCACACGTTGCTCACCGGAGATAGCGATGTGCTGTGGTGCGAGTTCCTGATGGACATGGGCTTGCTCGATCGCACCGAGTTCGAGCCGCGCAACGACGAGATGGCAAGGCGCTACGCAGACGGCAGTATCAGCGTCCAAGCGTTCTGCGATTTCTATGTTGCCACGCTGGCCGGGCGCACACTCGCCGAGTGGCAGCCGTGGTGCGAACGCTTTCTGGACGAGCTTATCGTGCCGAAGATTCCGGCCTCGGCACGCGCGCTGGTCGAATCGCACCGGGTGCGGGGCGATCGGCTCGTGATGACGACGGCGACGAATCGCGTGCTCACCGAGCTGACCGCGAAACACCTGCGCATCGAAGACCTGCTGGCCACCGAAGTGGAGCTTGTCGGCGGCCGCTGCACGGGCCGCGCGGGCGGTGTGCTCAACATGCGCGAAGGCAAGGTCACGCGCCTGCGCACCTGGCTGAACGAGCAAGGCCTGCCGGCCGATGCGCTGGCCTGGGCGACGTTCTACAGCGACTCGAGCAACGATCTGCCGCTGTTGCAAGCGGTAGGCAACCCCGTCGTCGTCGACCCCGACGTGCGCTTGCGGGCGCACGCATTGACCGCCGGATGGCCAGTCATGGAATTGCGCCGTTGACGATTCGCCAGCCGCTACGATGGCGGCCTGCGACACGGGAGGACATGCAGTGGCGATGGACGTGGTGGACTACGAGATCAAGGGCGCCGAGATGCAGTTTGTCGAGGTCGAGCTCGATCCCGGTGAAGCGGCGGTGGGCGAGGCCGGCAGCATGATGTTCATGGATGCCGGCATCTCGGTGGACACGGTGTTCGGCGACGGCTCGCAGAGCAGCACCAGCAGCGGGCTGTTGGGCAAGCTGCTCGGTGCGGGCAAGCGACTTGTCACGGGCGAATCGCTGTTCACGACCGTCTTCACCAACGAGGGTTCGACCAAGCTGCGCGTCGCGTTCGCGGCGCCTTACCCGGGCAAGATCATGGCGATGGATCTGCGCGCGCTCGGGGGCACGCTGATCTGCCAGAAGGACGCGTTCCTGTGCGCCGCGCGTGGCGTCTCGTTGGGCATCTTCTTCCAGCAAAAGCTCTCGGTCGGCTTCTTCGGTGGCGAAGGCTTCGTGATGCAGCAACTCGACGGCGACGGTCTCGCGTTCGTGCACGCCGGCGGCACGGTCGAGAAACGCGAGCTGCGTGCCGGGCAGACTCTGCTGATCGACCCCGGTTGCATCGCTGCGCTCACGCCGAGCGTGAGCTTTGAAATCCAGTACGTCGGAAAGATCAAGACGGCGCTGTTCGGCGGCGAAGGGCTGTTTTTCGCCAAGGTCACCGGGCCGGGCACGGTGTGGCTGCAAAGCCTGCCGTTCTCGCGCCTCGCATCGCGTGTGTTCGCCGCCGCGCCGCAGCGTGGCGGTTCTAAGGAAGAAGGTTCGGTGCTGGGTGGACTCGCCGTGGGGGGCCTGCTCGGCGGCGTCCTGGGTGGGGGCGACGATGACTAGCGTGCAGGCGTTTGCGCCACGGGCCCCCCGGTGGATGGCACGCGCTGCCGAAGGCTCCGCGTTCGGCGCGCTGGCAGTGCCCACCTCGGCCGCGCCACTCTTCGCTGCCGGCGCGGCCTGCCGGGGGGTCAACGTGACCGGGTCGGTGCCGCTCGCCGATGTGGCGAGCCGCAAGGTCAGCAACAAGCAGATACTGCAACGCGCGCTGCGCGACCTGCGGCCGAGCGATGTGCTGCTCGCCCACGTCGGTACCTGGCCGAGTAAGAATGCATGGGCTCCGGTCGTTCTGGAGCCGCTGATCGGAGGCCCGAAGGCGCGCGGAATGTGCTTCGCGACACTGTGCGAGCATCCGTCGTATCGATCGCAATCTTCCTGGTAGTCATTCTCCGATGAACTTGCTGTTCGATTCGTTCTGGCGCGCTGTCGCATACTGCCTGCATCCGCGCGTGATCCTGTTGTCGCTGTTGCCGCTGCTGCTGATGGCGGCCCTGGCGCTGGGCCTGGGTTACTTTTTCTGGGAGGCCGCGCTCGATGCGGTGCGCGATACCTTCGAGTCGTGGTCGATACTCGCGACCATGATTCACTGGCTCGAAGGCATCGGCCTGGCGAACCTGAAATCGGTGCTCGCACCTATGGTCGTCGTGTTCCTGAGCACGCCGGTAATCGTCGTGCTCGCGCTATTGATGGTCGCAGGGTTCATGACGCCGTCAATGCTCGGCCTGGTTGCCTCGCGGCGCTTCCCGACGCTCGAACGCAAGCACGGCGGCTCGTTTCTCGGAAGTACCCTCGGCGCGCTGTGGGCGACCGTCGCAGCTCTGATCGCACTGCTGGTCTCGATCCCGTTGTGGTTCGTGCCGCCGCTGGTGCTGATTGTGCCGCCGCTGATATGGGGCTGGCTCACCTACCGCGTGATGAGCTACGACGTGCTCGCCGAGCATGCCAGCAAGGACGAGCGACGTACGTTGATGCGGCGTCACCGCACCACGCTGTTCGGCATGGGCGTGCTCACCGGCTACCTCGGCGCGGCGCCGTCGCTGGTGTGGGCTTCGGGCGCGATCGCGATCGTCCTCGCTCCGGTGCTGGTGCCGGTCGCGGTCTGGATCTACACGCTGGTGTTCGCGTTCGCTGCGCTGTGGTTCGCGCACTTCGCACTCGCCGCGTTGCAGGCACTGCGGCGCGAGACTCATGTTGCCGAGCCGGTACCAGCGCCAGCACTCGTCGTTCCCTCGCCGCCGACCGATGCAGCCGGCGCTTCCCTTCCCAGGATTCACCCATGAGTTTCGGCCTCATCATCATTGGCGACGAGATCCTCTCGGGCAAACGCGCCGACAAGCACCTGCCCAAGGTCATCGAGCTTTTGTCAGCGCGCGGCCTTGCTCTGAGTTGGGCGCGTTACGTGGGCGACGACCCGGCGCTAGTCACTGCTGATCTGAAGCATGCATTCGGGTCCGGCGATGTGGTGTTCTCGTGCGGCGGCATCGGTGCCACGCCCGACGACCACACGCGCAAGTGCGCGGCCATGGCGCTGGGCCGGGCGCTCGCGCTGCATCCACAGGCGCGCGACCTGATACTGGAGCGCATGCGCGACAACGCGGCAGAGCAGGGCATCCCGTACGAGCCGGACCGACCCGACAACGTGCACCGGCTCAACATGGGCGTGTTTCCCGAGGGGGCGGCCATCATCCCGAACCCGTTCAACAAGATCGCCGGCTTCACGGTCGGCTCGGTGCACTTCGTGCCGGGCTTTCCGGTCATGGCCTGGCCGATGATCGAATGGGTGCTCGACGAGCACTACAAACATCTACAAGGCCAGGGCACGCAGCACGAGAAATCGGTGATCGTGTTCGGCGCGATGGAGGCCGCTCTGACACCGTTGATGGAGCGCATAGAGGCCGCGTTCGCGGGCGTCAAGGTGTTCAGCCTGCCCAGCGTCGATCACGCACAATGGGGTCGGCACATCGAACTTGGTGTGAAGGGCGATGCCGAGCGTCTCGATGCCGCATACCGCATGCTGCTCGACGGTCTGCAGGGCCACGGCGCGAAATTGGGCCCTGAATTGGTGCGTTGACTCGCCCGCTGAAGGTGCGGCAGCGTGCACCAGAGTGGTGGTGTGAGTCAGGCTTCGCGCGGGTTGAACCGATCTCGCCAAGGCGGTGCGTGGCGGCCGCGGGCATGCTTTCTGCTACATTCCTGTGCGCATTTTTGGGGCCTGCGTGCAGGCCTTCCGAAGGCCGATTCCAGCCCCGCCCACCCCTAAAGCACAAGCATTCCACCAGGAGTTTCTTAAATGGCCAGCAAGACCGTTGCCGACGTGATGAAGATGGTGAAGGAGAACGAAGTCAAGTTCGTCGACTTCCGTTTCACCGACACCCGCGGCAAAGAGCAGCATGTCAGCGTTCCTGTGTCGCACTTCGATGAAGACAAGTTCACCGCCGGCCACGCGTTCGACGGTTCGTCGATCGCCGGCTGGAAGGGCATCGAGGCGTCGGACATGCAGCTGATGCCCGACCCGAACACCGCCAACATTGACCCGTTCTTCGAAGAGCCGACGCTGATCCTGACCTGCGACGTGGTCGAACCGTCCGACGGCAAGCCCTACGAGCGCGATCCGCGTTCGCTGGCCAAGCGCGCCGAGGCCTACATGAAGGCCTCTGGCCTGGGCGACACCGCGTTCTTCGGCCCGGAACCCGAGTTCTTCGTGTTCGACAGCGTGCGCTGGGGCAACGACATGTCGGGCTGCTTCTCGAAGATCGAGTCTGAAGAAGCGGCCTGGAACAGCGGCAAGGAATACGAGCACGGCAACTCCGGCTATCGCCCGACCGTCAAGGGCGGCTACTTTCCGACCCCGCCGGTCGATTCGTTCCAAGACATGCGCTCCGAGATGTGCCTTGTGCTCGAATCGCTGGGCATCCCCTGCGAAGTGCACCATCATGAAGTGGCCAACGCCGGCCAGATGGAAATCGGCACCAAGTTCAGCACGCTGCTGCAGCGGGCCGACTGGGTCCAGCTGCAGAAGTACGTGATCCAAAACGTTGCCCACAGCTACGGCAAGACTGCGACCTTCATGCCCAAGCCCATCGTCGGCGACAACGGCTCGGGCATGCACGTGCACCAGTCAGTCTGGAAGGACGGCAAGAACCTGTTCGCCGGCGACGGCTACGCCGGCCTAAGCGAGTTCGCGCTGTTCTACATCGGCGGCATCATCAAGCATGCGCGCGCGCTGAACGCGATCACCAACCCGGGTACGAACTCCTACAAGCGCCTGGTGCCAGGCTACGAAGCGCCGGTAAAGCTGGCGTACTCGAGCAAGAACCGTTCGGCCTCGATCCGCATTCCGCACGTCGCAAACCCGAAGGGCCGGCGCGTCGAGGCGCGTTTCCCGGATCCACTGATGAACCCGTACCTGGGCTTCTCGGCGATGTTGATGGCAGGCCTCGATGGCGTCGAGAACAAGATCCACCCGGGCGAAGCAGCGAGCAAGGATCTGTATCACCTGCCGCCGGGAGAAGATAAGCTGATTCCGACCGTGTGCCATAGCCTGGACCAAGCGCTCGACTACCTGGACAAGGACCGCGCGTTCCTGACCAAGGGTGGCGTGTTCACCGATGCCTACATCGATGCCTACATCGACCTGAAGATGCAAGAAGTCACGCGCTTTCGCATGGCGACGCACCCGGTCGAGTTCGACATGTATTACACGCTGTAAAGATCTGTCTTTCAGCGCATACGAAGGGACGGCAGATGCCGTCCCTTTTTTGTTGGATCGCGCAGTGCGAGACAATCGCGCCATGGTCAGGAGTACACCCGCATGATGATGTCCCCCCGTTCGGCACTGATGTCGGCACTGTTTGTCCTGGGCTTGTGCGGCAACAACGCCGCTCTGGCGGCGGACGTGACGGTGATCTATCGGTGTCCCAACAACGACTACTACAACAACATCACACTGAGCGAGAAGCAGGCGAAGGAGAAGGGCTGCAAGACGATTCAGGTCGAGCCGGTCACCATCCCGGGCTTCAAGCCGCGGTCACCGACGGCGAGCTCCGGCCCGAGTACCGCGCGGGTCGACCCGGCCGAGCAGCGTGCACGTGACGCCGATGCGCGGCGCATCCTCGAGGCCGAGCTGCGACGCGAAGAGGAACGCCTTGCGGCGATGAAGCTCGAGTACAACAACGGCGTGCCCGACAAGCAGGGCGCCGAGTCCAAGAACTACCAGAAGTACCTCGACCGCGTGGCCGATATGAAAGCCGCGATCACGCGCAAGGAAGGCGACATCGCGGCCCTGAAGCGCGAGCTCCTGAAATATCCGCAGTGAGCGTCCTTGCCTTCGCCGCTTTCGATCATCTTGCGACGATGGTCGCGGTGGTCAGCGAAACCGGCCAGTGCCTGTTCGCCAATTCGTCGTTCGAGAACGTGTTGGGCCTGTCGCGGCGCAGCGTGCAGCGCGGTTCGCTGTTCGATTGGTTCGTCGACGCCCAGCGCGTTCGCGACACGGTCGCGGCGGTGAGCCGCAATGATTTTTCGACCAGCCGGCTCGAGGCGCTGCTGCGCCGCTCCGGCGCGAGCCACGCCGAGCCGCTGCCAGTGCACGTGATCGTGAACCGGATGGAAGCCTCGCGCCACGTTGTCGTCGAATTGGTCGAAATCGAGCAGCAAACGCGGCAGGACCGCGAGGAACGTGCGCTCGACCAGGCGCAGGTGACCAAGGAGCTGATCCGCAACCTCGCGCACGAGATCAAGAACCCGCTCGGCGGCATCCGCGGCGCGGCGCAGCTGCTCGAAATGGAAGTCGAGTCGCGGGCGTTGCACGAATACACCCAGGTCATCATCAGCGAGGCCGATCGCCTACAGGCGCTGGTCGATCGCCTGCTCGCGCCGCACCGCAAGCCGCATGTGGTCAGCGACGTGAACATCCATGAGGTCTGCGAGCGCGTGCGGGCGCTGATCCAGGCCGAGTTCCCGCGCGGGCTGGCGATCGAGCGCGACTACGACATCTCGATCCCCGACTTCCGCGGCGACCGCGAGCAGCTGATCCAGGCGGTGCTCAACATCGCCCACAACGCGGCGCAGGCGCTGGCCGAGCGCATCGCGGTCGGCGACGCGAGGATCACGCTGCGCACCCGCATCGCGCGCCAGGTCACGCTGGGCAAGCAGCGCTATCGTCTGGCACTGGACTTGCATATTCAAGATAACGGCCCGGGTGTGCCCGAATCCATTCGCGAGCGTATCTTCTATCCCTTGGTATCGGGGCGGGACGGTGGTTCGGGGCTCGGCCTCACCCTCGCGCAGACCTTCGTGCAGCAGCATCGCGGCACGGTCGAATGCGAGAGCGAACCGGGCAGGACTGTTTTCAAGATCGTGATACCGCTCCCTTAGGTCCGCATGAAACCCATCTGGATAGTCGACGACGATCAGTCGATCCGCTTCGTGCTGGAGAAGGCGCTGGCGCGCGAAGAGCTTGCGGTGCGCAGCTTCACCAACCCGCGTGACGTGCTCAAGGCGCTCGACGACGGAGACGAGCCGCAGGTGCTGGTCTCCGACATCCGCATGCCCGGTGGCTCGGGCCTCGAACTGCTCGCCAAGGTGCGCGAGCGGTTGCCGGGCCTGCCGGTCATCATCATGACGGCCTACTCCGATCTGGACAGCGCAGTCAGCGCGTTCCAGGGCGGTGCGTTCGAGTACCTGCCCAAGCCCTTCGACGTGCCCAAAGCGGTCGAGCTGATTCGCCGCGCGGTCGACGAAAGCCTGCGCGAGGAGGTGCGCGACGAGAAGGCCGCGCAGGTGCCCGAGATGCTCGGCCAGGCGCCGGCGATGCAGGACGTGTTTCGCGCGATCGGGCGCCTGAGCCAGAGCATCGTCACGGTGCTCATCACCGGCGAGTCGGGCTCGGGCAAGGAGCTGGTAGCGAACGCGCTACACAAGCACAGCCCGCGCGCCAGCGGTCCGTTCGTCGCGATCAACACTGCGGCGATTCCGAAGGACCTACTCGAGTCCGAACTCTTCGGCCACGAGCGCGGAGCGTTCACCGGCGCGCAGACGACGCGCCGCGGCCGCTTCGAGCAGGCCGACGGCGGCACGCTTTTCCTCGACGAGATCGGCGACATGCCGTTCGAGCTGCAGACGCGCCTCCTGCGCGTACTTTCCGACGGCCAGTTCTATCGCGTCGGTGGCCACAACCCG
>JANYBE010000178.1 GCA_025360945.1 Rhizobacter sp.
ACCTGATGGACCGGAACCTCTACCCGTTCGCGACACTCCAAACCACCGGCGTGCCGAACCCGGCGGGCGACCGCGCGTTCGACGAGGATGGCTGTGCGGCACCGGCCACGGTGGCGATCCGCACTGTGTTCTGAAGCCGCTGCGACAGGAGACTCATCATGCTCAAACCGATTTATGTTGCCGCAATCTCGCTGATGCTTGCCGGCTGCGCTTCCCTCAACAACCTGAACAGCGAGGTCTCGACTTTCGGTCCGTGGCCGGCCGAGCGCAAGCCGGCGACGTTCGCGTTCGAGCGTCTACCCTCGCAGCAGCAACACCCGGAGCGCCAGCAGCAGCTCGAGGACGCCGCACGCGGCGCCGTAGAGGCCGCGGGCTTTCGCGCCGCGCCGAATCTGGACAGCGCCGAGTACCTGATGGAGGTCGGCGCGCGCGTTACCAGCAACGACCCGTGGATTTACGACGAGCCGCCGTTCTGGCGCGCCGGCTGGCGGTACGGCTACGGTTACGGGTACGGTTACCACCGCTGGGGTCGCGGTCCGTACTGGGGCCTGAACGGCGGCTTCGGCTACGGCGGCCCGACGACGTTCGAGCGCGAGGTCGCGCTGCTGATCCGCGACCGCAAGACCGGGCAGTTGCTGTACGAGGCCCGTGCCAGCAATGCCGGGCCGTCGGCGTCCATCGACTACCTGTTGCCGGCGATGTTCGAAGCCGCGATGAAGGGTTTTCCCGGCACCAACCCGAACCCGCGTGCCGTCACTACGCAAATCTCGAGACAGTAGCCAGTTCATTCCGCCGGAGCGTCGACTCTCGCCACGGCAAGCGCACGCAGGTCGCCCTCCCATCCGGCCAGCGTCTGCGCCGCATGGTGCCGCTGCGCGGCGCTAGTGCCGTTGTGCAACGTGGCGGCTAGTGCGCAGTTGAACTCGCTCAGGCGATCCGAGTAGCGCCGGTAGGCCTCGCGCGGCGAGTGCTCGATCCGGTCGGCATAGGCGCGCAGCGCCAGCTGCGCCTGCTCGCGCGTCGCCTTGTCCTTGACGAGCTTGTTGAGCAGCTGCAGCGCGTCCTGTTGGTGCAGTCGACGTTCGGCCAGCCACAACTCGGCGCCAAACGGCGAGTGCGTCAGCGCCGCCGCCATACGCGCGCGCTGGTTCTCGTCGAGCGTGCCGTACAACATCTCGGCACGCTCGACGGTGCGCTTGAGCGTGGCAGCCGCGCGTTTGGCCGGCTCGGCTTGCAGGTAGTCGTCGCGGAACTCGTCGTTGACCTTGGCGTAGCGCTGCTCGATGTGCGCAATCTGCGCCGGCGTGATGCTTAGCAGGATGTCGGCCGCGGCCGGCACGGCGCGGTCGAACGCGGTGTCGGCGCGGCGGATCAGCTCGGCCTGCCACTCGCACACGCGCGCAGCCGTGGTGTCAGCCATCGCCTCGGTCTGCGCCCGCAGCAACAGCGCGGCGTACTCGGGCAGTTGGTTACGCCGATGCCACGCGAACCACTGTGCGAGCCCGTCGCGCACGCGTGGCGTTTGCGTGCCGTTGAAGTCCACATAGCGGTCGAGCCACCAGTAGCTCAGGTCAGGTGCCGTGCTATAGCCGATCCGCAGCGTGCTGCAGCCCGAGACGAGTGTGAGCGCGCCGCACAGCACCGCGATAATCCAGCAGCGACGACCTGGCTTTGAAAGGGAAAACAACATGGCGCTCGATATCGTGATCATGGCCGCGGGCCAAGGCACCCGCATGAAATCAAAGCGGCCGAAGGTGCTACACCAGCTGGCCGGCCGGCCCCTATTGCAACACGTCCTGCACGCGGCCGCCGGTTTGGGCGCGGAAGGCATCGTCGTGATCACCGGCCATGGCGCCGAACAGGTCGAGGCGGCAGTGAGCGCGCCGCACCTGAGCTTCGTGCGCCAGATGCCGCAACTCGGCACCGGCCACGCGGTGCAGCAAGCCGTGCCGAAGCTGCATGCCGAGGGCACGACCTTGATCCTGAACGGCGACGTGCCGCTGATTGAAGCGGCCACGGCACGCGCGCTGATTGAAGCCTGCGGCGGCATGCGGCTGGCACTGCTGACGGTCGATCTGGCCGACCCGAGCGGCTACGGCCGCATCGTGCGCGGCGACCCGGCCGGGCGTGGTGCGGTCGAGGGCGGCCGCGTCCACGCGATCCGCGAGCATAAGGACGCAAGCCCGAGCGAGCGCCTGATCACCGAGGTCTACACCGGCGCGATGGCCGCCCCCACCGCGCTGCTCAAGCGCTGGCTCGCAGCCCTGAAAAACGACAACGTGCAACACGAGTACTACCTGACCGACGTGGTCGCGATGGCGGTGAACGAGGGTGTGCCGGTCGTCACCGCGCAGCCCGCGAGCGAGACCGAGGTACTGGGCGTGAACAGCCCGCTGCAGCTCGCCGAGCTGGAGCGTCGCCTTCAGCGTCGGCAGGCCGAGACGCTAATGGAGACCGGCGTGCGCCTGGTCGACCCAGAACGTTTCGATCAGCGCGGGGAGCTGCGCTGCGGCGCCGACGTCGACATCGACGTGAACTGCATCTTCGAAGGCACGGTGGTGCTCGGCCACGATGTGCGCATCGGCGCCAACTGCGTGATCCGAAATGCGATCATCGCCGATGGTGTGGTGATCCACCCGTTCACGCACATCGATGGCGAGGCGCTCGGCGTGCGGGTCGGCGCGGGTTCGCTGATCGGCCCATTCGCGCGGCTGCGCCCGGGCGCGGTGCTGGCCGAAGACGTCCACATCGGCAACTTCGTCGAGGTCAAGAACTCGACGCTCGCGCGCGGCGCGAAGGCCAATCACCTCGCGTACCTGGGCGATGCGACCGTCGGCGAACGTGTGAACTACGGCGCCGGCAGCATCACCGCGAACTACGACGGCGCCAACAAACACCGCACCGTGATCGGTGCCGATGTGCACGTGGGCAGCAACTGCGTGCTGGTCGCGCCGGTCACGCTCGGCGACGGAGCCACCATTGGCGGCGGCTCGACGATCGCGAAGGACGCGCCCGCCGGCCAGCTCACGGTGGCGCGCAGCAAGCAGGTCTCGCTTGCCGGCTGGAAGCGACCGGTCAAGAAGGCGAAGTAGCGTGGCGCCGCCCGACCCAGGCCTCGAACTCGTGCGGCGGCAGCGGTGCGCTGATCAGCAGTCCCTGCAACTCGTCGCAATCGTGGTCCGCGAGGAACGTGCGCTGGGCCTCGGTCTCGACGCCTTCGGCGATCACCGTCATGCCGAGGTTGCGGCCCATTTGGATGATGGCGCGCGTGATCGCGGCCGAGTCGCGGTTGTCGGGCAAGTCGTGCACGAAGGAACGGTCGATCTTGACCTTGTCGATCGGCAGCTCCTTCAGGTGGCCGAGCGACGAATAGCCGGTGCCAAAATCGTCGACCGAGATCCGCAGGCCCATCGCCTTGAGCCGGGACAGGCGCTGCTTCACCTGCGGCAGATCGTCCATCAGCATGCGTTCGGTGAGCTCGAGCTCGAGCAGGCCTTGATCGGAGGCGCCAGGCGGCAGTACCTGCGCGACCGACTCGATGAATCCCTGCGCCTGGAACTGCACGCTCGCCAGGTTGACCGCCACCGACGCCACGCCCAGCCCCATCACTTTCCAGCGCAGCGCGCAGCGCGCCGCCTCGGCGAGCACCCACTGCCCGATCGGCAGCATAAGCTGGCGCTGCTCGGCGAGCGGGATGAACGCGTCCGCGAGCAGCAGGCCGCGTTCGGGGTGCTGCCAGCGGATCAGCGCCTCGGCGCCGACCAGCGCACCGTCCTGCGCACGCACTTGCGGCTGAAAGTGCAGCACGAACTCGCCGCGCTCCAGCGCCTGAGCGAGCTGCCCTTCCATGACCAGCGCAGCATAGGCCGTGGTGGCCATTTGCGGTTCGAAGAACTGCACGTTGGCGCGGCCACGCGTCTTGGCCAGGTACATCGCCGAATCGGCGTGCTTGACGAGCTCTTCCGAGGTGGTGCCGTGACCCGGGTACAGCGCGATCCCGACTGAGGGCGTGACCGTCAGGGGCCGACCCTCGGCATCGACAGGTGCGCTGATTGCGGCGAGCAGCTTTTGTGCGACCTCTGCGGCGTCCGACGCATGCAACCCGTTCGCTGCCAGATTGGCGAGCAGCACGACGAATTCGTCGCCGCCGAAGCGCGCGACGACGTCGGTGCTGCGCAGG
>JANYBE010000197.1 GCA_025360945.1 Rhizobacter sp.
TCGATCGCAGCCTTGTCCTCGGCGCTGAGCTCGAGTTCGAGGTTCTTGCGCAGCCACTCGAGCGGCAGGTCCTGCGTGAAGTCGGTCAGCATCTCGACGCCCTTGAAGTAGGCGGCGAAGGCGCGGTCGAACTTGTCGAAGTTGGCTTCGTCCTTGACGAGCGAGGTGCGGGCGAGGTAATAAAACTCGTCGACGGTGTTGTCGATCACGCCGGCCTGGATGGCCTCGAGCAGCATCAGGTACTCATTGACCGAGACCTTCAGCTTGGCGGCGCGCAGGGTGAAGAAGAAGTTGATCAGCATGGCGGATTGCACAGGCGGCGCACGGGGCGATGAGCCTATTGTGACGCCAGCATGCCGGGGCGTTGTGTCACCGGGCATACTCGTTGCAAGTCGTTGCGTCCCCTGTCGAGAGCCCCGATGTTGTCCAGCCTGACGCCCACCGAAGTCGCATTCGTGATGGCCGGCCTGATGCAGGCCGTGCCGGCGCTGCTGTGGCTGATCGGCGGCTGGGTGCTGGGCGACACCCGGCGCGCGGCGACGCAGTGGGCGGCGTACGCAGCGGCGAGCGCGCTGTCGTTCGTGTTCCTGGTAGCGGCGATGCAGACGCGCGACCCTTTGCAGGCCGAGCTGTCGCGCGCTGCCGGCAATATCAGCGGCGTGCTCGGGTTGATGGCCTTGCAGCGCGGCATCTGGCTGTTCACGGACAAGCCGGTTACGCACACCGGGCACCTGCTGGCGCTCAGTGTGGTGCTGCTCACCTCCTGGTTCGGGCTCGACCCGCGGATCGGGTACGTCCGGGTCGGCATGAACTCCTTCGTACTGGTCATCCTGACGCTGGGCATGGCGCGCGACCTGTACCGGTACGCGCGCCTGAGCTTGCAACTGCGCTGGCCGTGGATGCTGCCGATGCCCTTGTGGCTGTCGGCGGCGGCGTTCGCCGGGCGCGGCCTGCGGGCGCTGCTGTCCCCCGGTGCGGTAGCGGCAGAGATGACGACCAACAGCGGCCTGAACATCGGTTCGTCATTCATCTACGTGGTGCTTTCGCTGTCGTTCCACGCGATGCTGATGGCGCTGGTGATCATCCGGCTGGTGGCCGACCTGCAGCGCTTGTCACGGCACGACGGCCTGACCGGTCTGCTCAATCGCCGCGCCCTCGAGGAGGCGCTGGCCTTGCAGGTCCGGCGCAGCCGTCGAAGCGGCGAGGTGTTCTGCGTGCTGATGGTCGATGCCGATCACTTCAAGAGCATCAACGACCGCTTCGGCCATGCGGTGGGCGACTTGGCGCTGAAGCACCTCTCGACGCTGCTGCGCAGCCATATGCGCGAGATCGACCGGCTCGCGCGCTTCGGCGGCGAGGAGTTCGTCGTGATGCTGCCCGGGCTCGCACTTGTCGACGCGCTGCCGGTGGCCGAGCGCCTGCGCCAGGCCATCGCTGCCGCACCGCTGCCGCACGGCGAAGTGTCGATGCCGCTGTCGGTGAGTGTCGGCATCGCCGAATGGGGCGGGGCGCACGAGGAGCCGTCGCGCCTGCTGGTGCGCGCCGACTCCGCACTCTACCGGGCCAAGCAGCGCGGTCGCGACCGGGTCGCTTCGGCCGACAGCGACGACATGGACTCGGAATTCCTGCCCGTCTGATCCTTGCTTAGCGCGGCGCGCGCTTGGCCTTCACCGACCATGCGGCCTTGTCGTGCGTCTTCAGCCAGTCGAAGAACTCGCCATACCAGAGCTTCGAGTTGCGTGGCTTGAGCACCCAGTGGTTCTCGTCTGGGAACCACAGCAGCCGCGCCTGCACGTCCTTGGCCTTGAGTGTGTTGTAGTAGGCCAGGCCTTGCTGGTCGGGCACGCGGTAGTCGAGTGCGCCGTGGATCACCAGCGTCGGCGTCTTCATCGCCGCTGCGAAGGTGCTCGGGCTTTGCGCCTGTACCTTGGCCGGGTCTTCCCAGTACCAGGCGCCCAGTTCCTTGGCATGCCATGTGTAAGCATCATCGCTGAACATCGCGGTCCAGTCGAAGCAGCCGGCATGGCAAATGTAAGCCTGGTAGCGGCCGGGCCTGAGCTGCCCGTTCATCCACGCGACCATGTAGCCGCCGTAGCTGCCGCCGGCGGCGAAGACGCGGCTGCGCTCGGTCCACGGCTTCCTCAGCAACCAGTCGGTGCCAGCCTCGATGTCCTGCAATTCGAGCTCGCCCCAGCGGTGCGTGATGCTGTCGAGAAACGCATGGCCGAAGCCGCTCGAGCCATGGTAGTTCACACATGCCACGACATAGCCTTGCGCAGCGAACACGTGCGTGTTCCAGCGGTAATGGAAGGTGTCGCCAGCGGCCGCATGCGGGCCACCGTGGATGCTGTGCAGCACCGGGTACTTCTTTTTGGCACTGAAGCGTGGCGGGTAGGTCAGCCACATCTGCACCGGCTCGCCGTTGGCGCCCTTGAGCGTGATCTCTTCGCATTCGCCGAGCCGCAGACCGGCCAGCAGCGCATCGTTGAAGTGCTCTAGGCGCAGCGGTGCAGCGGCGTCGCGCGTTGCGTGCACGCGCGCCGGGTGCATGAGCGAGTCGGCCACCGTGACGAGCACGTCGCTCGCCACGTCGAAGCCCTGCACCCAGCCGCCGTGCACCGCGATACTCGCGCTGCGGCTCGCGATCGCGTAGCGGTACAGATGGTTGCGGCCGCGCTCTTCCGCGCTGAAGAACAGCGCGCTCGCGTCGGCAGCCCAGCGCAGCGGCCCGTCGACCTCGTGATCCCAGGTGTCGCTGAGCAACTGCCACGCGCCCTTGCCGCCGCGCTTGAGCAGCGCCACCTGGCTGGGCGCGGTGTGGCGCTTGCCGGTGTTTGAGGCGACGCAGGCAATGTGCATGCCGTTGGGGCTGTAGCGCGGCGCTCCAAAGTCCCAGTCAGGGTCTTTGGTTAGCGCCTCAAATTTGCCGCTGCGCAGGTTCAGCTCGATCAGCGCCTTGCGGTTGTCGATGCGCTTGTGGGGTTGCGGATCGTGCGCGAACACGAGGTGTAGGCCATCGGGCGAGATATCGAAGCCGTTCGCGTTCGGGTCGGCGCGCGGCAGCTCGAAGGCTGTGCCCTCGAACAGATCGGTGACGCGACCGCTCGCGACATCGAGCACATGCACATGCGGCACGCGGCTCATCGGCAGCTGGTGATCCCAGAAGCGGTACTGCGCTTCGCTGGTCGCGTAACCGGTGGCCTTGCGCTCGTTGAATTCCTTCAGCCGCTTCGTCTGCACCTTCGTGCCCTTGAGCTCGGGCCAGACCCAGGCGATGAATGCGATGCGCTTGCCATCGGGCAGCCACTTGAAACCCTCGACGCCGGGTGCATAGTGGCCGATGCGGCGGGCCTCGCCGCCATCGGGCGCGATCGCGTAGAGCTGCGGTGTCTCGTCCTTTTGACCCTGCTGTTCGCGTTTCGCGACGAACGCAATCTGCGTACCGTCGGGCGACCAGGCGGGCTGGCCGTCTTTCTCGCCGCAATGGGTGAGCTGGCGTGCCGCACCGCCGAAGGTCGAGAGTAGCCAGAGCTGACTGTGGCCCTGGTTCTCTTCCATCGAGAAGCGGCTCACCGAGCAGACGACCTGCGCGCCGTCGGGCGAGAGCGAAACCGCGCCGACGCGTTCGAACTTCCAGAGTGCGTCCACGTCGATGCGTAGGTTCGTCATCGCTTGGTCACCTCGACGGCGGCACTCAGGCGGTGCAGCAGCGGGCGGTTCAACTCGCGCGTATGGCGATTCCAATGCTGCATCGTGCGTTCGAGCTCGACGCGCAGGCGCGCCGCGGTCGGCGTGTCGCCCGAGGTCCCCGCCCAGATCGCGTACTCGGCACGGCTCTCGAAGCTGCCGAAGCGGGCGACCGTCGATTCGAACTCGGCGCACGCCTCGGGCTTGCGCCCCGCGCCGCCCAGCGCTTGCGCGAGTAGCAGCGAGACTTGTTCGGCGCGAAAGTCGGCGTTTGTCTTGCGGATGAACTCGAGGTGCGTGATCGCCTCGTTGAAGCGCTCGCACGCGTAGTACGAGCGCGCTGCGCCGAGGCGAATCTCGAGGTCGCTGGCGAATGGGCCCTTCAGACAGGCGGCGTAGTTCCGCGCGGCCTCGAGTGCATGGCCGGATTCGAGCAGCGCACTCGCCAGGCGCATCTGATTCTGTGCCGTCGGCGTGTAGTCGAACGCGGCGTGCGCGTCGCGCAACTCGCGTGTCGGGTCCAGCGACTTCGCGGCCGCGGCGACGACCCGACGCGCGCCGTGGTCGAGCCGCGAGTTGGGCAGGTAGATGACCAGGAAGTACACGATGCTGCCGAGCAGCGGGAATGAGAACAGCACGAACAGCCAGTACATCTGCTGCCCACTGCGCATCGCGTGAATGGCAAAGAACAGTGCGATCAGGACATGAAGCCCGAGCCCGAGTAACGGCATGGTCGACGCTCCCTTGCTTCAGGCGCGCGGTGCGCCTGTCGCCTGGCAGCCCTCGCCATGGCCCAGGCCCTTCAGGAACGCGCGCCGGATCGTGCCGGCGGCGATCGCCGCGGCCACTTCCTTCGAGTAGCGCTCGGCGCCGCTGAGCTTGCGCACCCAGCCGCGGAACGGGATCACGCTTTCGGCCGCACCTTCCAGTGCGTTGCCAGCCGCATCGCTGACGGCATTGCTGCCGCGTTCGATCAGGCTGGGGTTGTTCTCGGTGGCGTGGGTCTTCTTCATGAGGCCTTTCAAGTGCTGCGGGGTTTGTCGAGCTGCCAGCGCAGGTGCGCTTTCACGGTCGGCCACTCGGCTGCAGTGATGCTGTAGACGGCGGTGTCGCGCAACGAGCCGTTGCCGGCGCGCTGGTGGTTGCGCAGGATACCGTCGAGCTTGGCGCCGAGGCGCTCGATCGCGCGCCGGCTTTGCTGATTGAAGAAGTGGGTGCGGAACTCGACGGCGATGCAGTCCAGCGTTTCGAACGCATGGCCGAGCAGCAGCAGCTTGCATTCGGTGTTGAACGGGGTGCGCTGCATGCGTGCAGCCGTCCAGGTCGAACCGACCTCGACGCGCTTGTGCGTCGCGTCGACATTCATGTAAGTCGTCATGCCGGCAACGCGGCCTTGTGCGTCGAAGGTGGTAAACGGCAGCATCGAGCCCTTGGCCTGCAGATCGAGACGTCGAGCGATCTCGGCCTCCATGCCTTCGGGGCTGGGCACCGCCGTGTACCAGAGCTTCCAGAGTTCGCCGTCGCGCGTCGCGGCGACGAGACCGTCGTGGTGTTCGGGCGATAACGGCCTGAGCGCGCAGTACGCGCCCTGCAACTCGACCGGTACCAACCAACTCATCGGTTATTGCGCTGCATGAACACGAGCTTTTCGAACAGCGACACGTCCTGCTCGTTCTTCAGCAGCGCGCCGACCAGCGGCGGCACCGCGACCCTGTCGTCCTTGCTCTGCAGCACCTCAAGCGGGATGTCTTCGGCCAGCAGCAGCTTGAGCCAGTCGAGCAGCTCGCTGGTCGAGGGCTTCTTCTTCAGCCCCGGCAGGTTGCGCACGTCGTAGAAGTTCTTCAGCGCCGCTGACAGCAGCTCCCTCTTCAGATTCGGGAAGTGCACATTGACGATGCTCTTCATCGTCTCGGCGTCCGGGAACTTGATGTAGTGGAAGAAGCAGCGGCGCAGGAACGCGTCGGGAAGCTCTTTCTCGTTGTTCGAGGTGATGAACACAAGCGGCCGGTGCACCGCCTTCACCAGCTCGCGCGTCTCGTACACGTAGAACTCCATGCGGTCGATTTCGCGCAGCAGGTCGTTCGGGAATTCGATGTCTGCCTTGTCGATCTCGTCGATCAGCAGCACGACCGGCTGGTCGGCGGTGAAGGCCTGCCACAGCACGCCCTTGACAATGTAATTCCTGATGTCCTTGACCTTCTCGCTCCCATCGGCACCCATGAGCTGGCTGTCGCGCAACCGGCTCACCGCGTCGTACTCGTACAGGCCTTGCTGCGCTTTCGTGGTCGACTTGATGTGCCACTGCAGCAGCGGCATGTTCAGCGCCTGCGCGACCTCTTCGGCGAGCATCGTCTTGCCGGTGCCCGGCTCGCCCTTTACAAGCAGAGGGCGCTTGAGCGTGGCCGCGGCGTTTACCGCGAGCATCAGGTCGGGCGTGGCGACGTAGTTTTCGGAGCCTTGGAACTTCATTGGGGGAGGGCCGGGGTGCTGTGGTTTCGGGGTCTCAAGCCAGTATAAGGCGCCCCTATAATCGGTGGCTGAACCGAAAACATCGCCTGCCGGAACCATGAAAAAACTCGTCCGTCCGTTGATCTCGCTGCTGACTTTGCTGGGCGCTTTGGGCTTGTCGCTCGACTCCAGCGCGCAGAGCGCCCAGGCCGGCGAGAAGAAAGCCGCGATGTGCATCGGCTGTCATGGCATTCCCGACTACAAGGCGAGCTTCCCCGAGATCTACCGCGTGCCGATGATCGCCGGCCAGAGCGCCAAGTACATTGTCTCGGCGCTCGGCCAATACAAGAAGGGCGACCGCAAGCACCCGACGATGCGTGCCATCGCCGCCTCGCTGAGCGAGCAGGACATGGCCGACCTAGCCGCCTTCTACGCCGCCGAAGCCAAGAGCGAGCCGGCGCCCGCTGCGTTGGCCGGCACACCGCCGGCCGAGGTGGCCGAGCTGCTGAAGAAAGGCAATTGCGCGTCGTGCCACGGCGCCAAATTCAGCACTCCGATCGATCC
>JANYBE010000220.1 GCA_025360945.1 Rhizobacter sp.
CGCGCGATGGCGGCGATGTCCTCGGGCTTGGTCACATCGAGCGTGATCGGCAAGACGCCGGCGAGCGTGACGCTGGCCGGATCGCGTGCTGCGGCGTAGACCTTGCGCGCACCACGTGCGATTGCTTCACGCGCGAACGCGAGGCCGAGGCCGCGGTTGGCACCAGTGATAAGGACGACGGCGATATCGAGATTCATGGTGGGGTCCTTCGGTATGGAGATGTGTAAATATTACGATGATCATATTTGCGATCGTGAAAAGCAGGATGCGCATTGCAACGTGCGATGAACAGCTATTCGGTGTCGTACTGCGCCAGCAGGGCGCTGCGCGACGCGGCCAGCATGGCGTTGCCCTGCGAGTTAGCGCCCAGCGTGCGGGCGAGTTGCAGCGTTCCGACCAGCGTTGCGGCTATCACCATCGCCTGTTCCTTGCTGGCACCCTCGGGCAACGCGCGCTGCACCATCGCGACCAGCTTGCGCACGCGCTCGACCGCTCTCGCGAGCAATGCGGGCGACTGGCGCGGCATCTCGGAGCTCAGCGCCGCGACCACGCAGCCAGATTCGGTGCCGCTCAGGTGCGCGTCGGACAGATAGCCTTCAACGACCGCGCGCAATGCGCTTTCGCCGCGCGCACGGCTGGTCTCGATGCGCTGATTCATCACGACGCCGGTGTCACGCCCAGCGCGTTCGACGGCTTCGGCCAGCAAGGCGTCGCGCGATTCGAAGTGGGCGTAGAAGCCGCCGTGCGTGAGGCCGGCCTGCTTCATTACGTCGGCCACGCCGACACCAGCGTAACCGTTGCGCCGCAACGCGCGCGCCGCGGCGTCGACGATGCGTTCGTGGGTGACTTCGCGGCGGGTGGGTGGAGAGGTCATGGATGCAGTCTAGCATAAAATATGATGCTAATCATATTTTATGCTCTCTGCGGTCAAAATGACCACGTCGCCGCGAGGTACGCGATGCGCCGGGTTGGCAACTGCGCCAGCAAAGCGGCCGGCGGGCCGCCGCAAAGGCGCAGTCCCGCGTCAATGCGCACGCGGTCGCCCTGCCAACCCAGCGAACCGGTGACGATGCCCCCTCGGTCGGCAGGCGTGAAGAGCAAGTCGACGGCCGGCTGCCACTTGTCGGATTGCCAGCTCGCACGCACGAACAGACTGGTGCGGCGCAGGTTCGTGGCGGCGTTGAACGCGCTGCCCTGCCATGCAAGGTTGCCCGCGATCGCGCTTAGCGGCGCCGGCGTTCCGATCAGCGTCGATAGCCCTCGGTTGCGCGCGGCCCAGTCATCCCAATGCGCGTCGGACAAGGCCGTGCCGTCCCACCAGGCCTCTGCCAGCAGGCTGAACTGCGCCTCGTTTGTCCAGGTGCCTCCGACGAGCGCCTGTGCGGTACGGCCGGTGCGGGCCCTCTGCCACGGGTTGGCGCGCAGCAGTGCGGCGGTATTCACATCGCTGGCAAGCGTGTCGGCACGCGCGAGCGCGCGGACCGACGCATGCAGCTCGACCGACTCGCTCGCGACCCACGCCACCGCGCCACCAAGACTCGCGCCAGTATGCGAGCCGTAGCGTGCAAAGCCGTGCCAGTCGACCGCGCCATCGCGCTGGTAGACGCGTGCCGCAAGCGCGGGCTCTTCGGCACCGAACTGGTCGCGCGGCTTGTTCGGATTCACGAGCACGAAGGACCACGCTGTGCTGGCATCGAAATGCTCGGCCATCAGCAGCGGCCGGCCCTCGGGCGTGACGCCGAGCAGCGTGCGCCGCGTCTCCTGTTCGACCACGTCGTTCGGACGAAAGCCGTAGCCCACATCCCAGCCGACGATCTTCTTGCCGCCGCTGAACTGCCAGCCCAGCGCGTCGAAAGAACCGTTCAGCTCGTTGACCCAGCCATGGCTACGCAGCCGGTCGCCCTGGAGACGCTGCTGCTGCTCGGTGCCGATGAAACTCAGGCCGTGCCCGCTGAGGTGCAGCTCGGTCTCGACCGCGGCATAACTCCTGGGAAGGGTTGTGATGCCGGGTTGCAGACCCATCGCCTGCGAGAGCGGGCCGGCACTGTTGGCCTGTTGGTCCATCCACTGCGGCCGCACCTGGCCACTGAGCTCTGGCGCGGCCTGACAGGCGCCGACGGTCAGCGCGAGCGTGAGTACCAGAAGCTTCATTCCAGCGCAGGGTTTCGCGCGAGGAACATCGGATTGAGCCAGGCCTCGGGCACCGTGTGTTCCTTGCGGCCGAGATAGCGCACCTGGGTCTCCTTCTTGTTCGTCAGCTGATCGCGCAGCAGCATCGCGGTCACCGAGGTCGGCGCCGCGGGCTTGTCCATCACGAAGCGCGCCTGCTTCGCGAGCTTGTCGCTTTGCACATAGAGATCGGCCTTGACCGGCTCGTGCTTCGCCTTGCCCAGCCACAGCTCGATGCGCTGGTAGGTGACGCCCTTGCGCGCGGCGACGAGGCTCAGGTGAACGCACTCCTGTTCGGGATCGCCACAGCGCTCCTCGCCGGCGAGCGTGCCGGTGTAGTCCTCGGCCCAGCTCATCGTCGCGATGTCGCCGGTGCTGGCATCTCCAAGCAGCTTCTGCATCGGCGTGATGCGCAGCGGGCGCTGGCTGCCGGGCATCAACAGCCAGAAATCGTCCCCCAGCATCAGCACCTTCTGACCTTTTTCGGCCGGGCTGTGCATCAGCACCAGCGACTGGTGTTTTGCTTGCGCGAACACCGTGTAGCGGCGCTCCTTGTCGGGCGAGCCATCGGTGTTGAGCACGATGATCTGGGTGTCGACCTGCATGTTGTCGCTGCTCATTCGGTACTTGTCGGCCGCCTTCAGCAGCGCGGGAACATCTTGCGCAATCGCGCCCGATGCGGCGATCGCCAACGCGGCGAACAGAGTGCGTCTTTTCATCGTGATTCCTTCGGCCTTCAGGTGTGGGCGAGCGCGTCGACGACCGGCGTGTGCACGGTTTTGCGGGCAATCCAGGCCGAGGCGAGCATCGCCAGAAGCACCATCGCGAGCACGGTGGCGGCGTACATCCCCGCGTCGAAGCTGACATTGAGCGGATAGCCGCGCGAGCTTCCCGGTGGTGGCGGCATCTGCACCGGCACGACGTACAGCAGCATCGACACCGCGAACGCGATCAAGGCGCCGGTCAGCGCACCAACACCGCCGAGCACCATTCCTTCAAGCGCGAGCGTTCGCAGCAGCTGCGACGGCAAGGTGCCGAGCGCGCGAAGCGTGCCGATCTCGCGGGTGCGCTCGATGATCGCCATCGCCATCGCGTTGGTGACGACGAACACAACGATCACGCCGATGATCAACCCGAGTGCGCCGAAGATGCGGCTGTAGAGATCGCGCACCGACCTGTAGAAGAAGGCCGCATCCAGCCAGGTGTGCACCGTGAGCTTCGGGTTCAGACGCGCCACGCGCTGCTGCGCAGAGCCGGTCGCCTCCATGCTCTTCAGGAACACGCCGAGCGTGGAGACGCGCGTCGTGTTCAGCAGCCTCTGCGCGGTCACGATGTCGGTGTAGACGAGGCGCTTGTCGATGTCGGGCACGCCGGTAGCGAACACACCCTTGACCGTCACGTCGAGCGCATTGAGCGCGCCGTCGGTCGTGCTCGCGAGCAGCGTCAGACTGGTGCCGGGTTTCGCCTTCAGGCTCTTCGCGAGGCCTTCACCGAGCATCACCTCCATCTGAGCTGCTCCGGTGGAGAGCACGTCGCCGGCGACCATGTTCAGGAACGGGCCCTTGACCGCGAACTCGCTGTCGGGCTCGACACCGGTAGCGAGCATCACGGTCGACTTGTCGCCGTTGCTGATCAAGCCGCTGAACGCCACGCGCGGCAGCACCTGGCGCACGTCGGGATCGGCCAGCAGCGCACTGCTGAGGGCCTGGTAGTTGTCCAGGCCGTGTTGCAGAGGTGTGTCTTCGTCGGTCGTGAACTGCGCCGGCACACCGACGATCAGGTGGCCCGTGCTGCGCGCCGCCGACTGCTCCAGCGCCTGGTAGGTGTACAGCGCGAAGCCACCGGCGAGCAGGATCGCCCCAGTACCTAGCGCAGCAATCGCGACGGTGACGAGCGAGCGGCGCCGGTTGCGCAGCGTGTTCTGGATCGCGAACATGAGCCATCTCATTGCAGTCTCCCGTCGAGCAGCGCGAGCATGCGGTCGCAGCGTTGCGTGAGCCGGCTGTCGTGTGTCGCGATCACGAAGGCCGCGCCTTCGGCATGGCAGCGTTCGCGCATCAACTCGAGCACCTGGTCGGCCGTGTGTGAATCGAGGCTCGCGGTCGGCTCGTCGGCGATCACGAGGCGCGGTCGCTTGATCAGTGCGCGCGCGATCGCAACGCGCTGGCGTTGGCCGCCGGAGAGCGCGTCCGGCCGATGCTGGGCGTGGTCCTGCAAGCCGACGGCGACGAGCTGAGCCGCGACGCGCACGCGCCGTTCGGCGGCAGGCACACCGGCGATGAACAGCGGGAAGTCGACGTTCTCGGCCACCGTCATCACCGGCACGAGGTTGAAGCTCTGGAACACGAAACCGAGCGCATCGCGGCGCAGCAACGTACGGGGTCTTTCCTTCAGTGCGGCGACGGGTTGGCCGTCGAGCAGGATCTCCCCGCTGTCGGGCGTGTCGATCAGGCCGGCCATGTTCAGGATCGTGCTCTTGCCGCTGCCGGACGGACCGGTCAGCGCGAGCAGCTCGCCGCGTTGCACGATCAGATCCACACCCTGCAGAGCGGGCACCACGTGCTGGCCCAATCGGTAGGTCTTGTGCACACCGCGCAGCTCGACGACCGGCGTGCTCACGTGGCCCCCTTCAGCAGCGTGCGCGCCTTGTCGGCCTGCGGCGCATTGCGCGAGATCACTTCGTTGAGAAAGCGTTGTGCATCGGCCGTGCGCTGCTCCTTGGCCGCGAGCGCGGCGGCGCGCATCCACACATTGCCCTGGAAAGGCAGCGGGGCCTGCGCGAACAGCGGGCTCGCGAGCACCTCGTCCAGCAGCTTGGCACCGCGCGCCGCGCGGTTCATGAACGGCGGCACCGCGAGGAAGGCGTTGGCCGCGACGAAACGCACTTCGAGCGCGCCGGGCGTGCCGTGCTGAATAGGCGCGTCGTGCGATGCGTTGAGCATCGCGAGCGATTTGTCGAGCAGCGCCATGCCGTCTTCGGCGTAGCCCATCTTCTTCCACGGCATCAGCGTCGTGCCCGCACGCATCGCGCCCGCGGCGCCGGCATAGCCCATCAGCACGGGATTCCCGGGTTCGGTCTTGAGCAGCGCCTCGAACTCGTCGGCAGCCGCGTCGACGGCGGACTTCTCGCCGCCGGAGGCGATGATGAAATGCCTGAAGGCGTCGTCGAATGCGGCGTCGGGCGCTGCGACGGCGATACCGGTCGCGATACACGACGCCAACACGACCGCGGCGAAGACGAGCAGGCGACGTTGGGGGGCGGGATGGATGGCGGGCATGGCGGACTCCTGGGGCGGACGCGGGTTGATCGGTGTGCGCAGTCTGCGGTGACGGCCCGGCCGCGGCAGCCCCGATGCGATCAAGTGCGCAACTCCGGCGCGAAATGACGCCAGCTCGGCGTCGGGTGCGATGCGCGTAACACCGCCGTGACGGTGCGGCGCCTACAGGTTCACACCGTCATCCCGACCCTGCAGGCCAGTCACCTGTCTTCACCCCACCAGCTCCGAAGGATCCGACCATGAAACCCAGCCTGTCATTCCTCGATGCCCAGCGCACAGCCTCGCTGTGCGCTGGGCTGCGCACGTTCCTGCCCCTGTCGGGCATGGCGGCAGACTGGCCCACCGCGAGACTGGGGAGCGTGATCGCGATGGGCGCGTGCACGATCGGCGACATGACTTTCGCTTCGCCGGGGCGCATACCAGTGGCATGCAAACGACATCGCGCTCGCCTCCTTTGGCGGCCAGCGTCGTCGTCGTCAACGGCGAAAGCTTCTCGCGGCTGAACGCCTGCACAGACCTGGGCGCCGGCGTGGCCGGCCCGTCGCGCTTTGCCGCCGACTTCAAGGAGTACAGCTACTCGGCGGACCGACACAGGGTTCGGGCTTCACCGCCGTGAGCTTTCACTTCATCGAGTCCGCTGCGCCGGTCGCGGCCGTACCCGAACCCGGCACCTACGCATTGCTGATGGCTGGGCTGGCCGCGCTCGGCTTCGTGGTGCGCCGCCACCGGGCCTGATCCCCGGGCCGCGAGACCTGCCGCGCACCAGCTTCGGCCCGTCCGCGGCCGGTGCAGCCTGTGGCTTCGCCGATGCAGACTGTCGCAGCCCGCTGGGCGGGCGCGGCGGCGCGCCTTAGAGTGCAGCCCATCGCAAGAATGCGCTCGGTTCACGGCCCCATGTCCGACTTCAGCTCCTCCGCCACCAGCACCTGGAAGAACATCTCCGCCACCGTGGTGCGCCTGTTCCACGAGTACGCGAATTGGCTCGTCAGCATCTCCTGGAAGCGCTTCATCGTGCTGTCGGTGCTGCTGCTGATCCTGGCAAGCATCCTGCAGCACGTGCCGCCGTTCCGCTGGTCCCGCACCGAAACCATCGAGGACGTGCCGAGCGCGAGCCCGCCGCCGCTGCCGAAGATTCCGGCCGTACCGAAGATCCGGATCGAAAAGCCCGGCAGCTCCGGGAGTGCGAACAATGATGGGGACGTGACGATCTCGATCGATAAGAACGGCGTGCGCATCAGCCCGCGGCACGTGGCGGCCGCGGCGTCGGCCGCATCGGCAGCGGCGTCCGCGGCAGCCGACGCGGCCGCGGCCGCGTCGACGGAATCGCACGCGGCCCTCTCGGCCGACAGCGACAGCGTTCAGATCACGCTGCCCGGTGCTTCCCGCGAGGCGATTCGCGAAGCCGTGCGAGCGGCTCTGACCGCTGCACGTGAGGCCGCCGAAGAAGCACGCCAGGAGGCCGAGGAGGCGCGCCGCGATGCCGAAGAGGCGCGCCGCGATGCGGCCGAAGCGACGGCCGAGGCACCTCAATACAAGCGCACACGGGTCGTGCACTTCGGCGACTCGCTGACCGACATGGCGTTCCTGTTCATCATCGCCTCGGCGATCCTGAAGACCAGCTACAAGGGCCGAATGCAGGCCGAAGTGAAGGCCGCCGAAGCGACCGAGACGGCCGAGTCCGAGCAGCTCAAGCGCCAGGTCGTCGAGGCCCGCATGGCCGCGATGCAGGCGCAGGTCGAGCCGCACTTCCTGTTCAACACGCTGGCCAGCATCGACCACCTGATCGAGACCGATCCGGCGCGCGCCAGCACGATGCAGAAGAACCTGATCGCGCTGCTGCGGGCCTCAATGCCGACCATGCGCGAGTCGCACCCGGCGGCGCACAACCTGGGCCGCGAGATGGCGGTGATCCGACCTTACCTCGAGATCCTGAAGGTGCGCATGGAGGACCGGCTGCGGACCGAGATCGACGTGCCCGAAGGGCTGATGTCGGCCGACTTCCCGTCGATGATGATCCAGAGCCTGGTCGAGAACGCGATCAAGCACGGCCTCGAACCCAAGCCTGAAGGCGGGCTGCTCTCGGTGCGCGCCGAGATCGTGCACGGCAAGCTCGCGGTGACGGTGGCCGACACCGGCCTGGGCTTCGGCAAGGCCGCGACCGCCGGCACAGGCATCGGCCTTGCAAACATCCGCGAACGCCTGCAGCTGCTCTACGGCAACAAGGCCTCGATGACGGTGGCGGAGAACCCCCCCAGCGGAACCATCGTGACCCTGACGGTGCCGTATCAGGCGCAAGCGCGCGAAGGAGACCGTGCATGAGTCGCGTGATCAAGACCCTGGCCTGGACGATGCTGGTCGCACTGGCGCTCAGCATTGCCTTCGTCGTCGCGGTGGTCTGCTCGATCGGGCCGCTGGACCAAACCGTGATCCAGCTCGACGACGGGCCGCTCACGCTGGCACAGTTCCACGCCGGCCACTGGCTGGTCGCGTTCGGCGCGGTGACGCTGGCGGTGATCGTCACGCTGCTGGTCGTCGTGCTGGTCGTGCCGTTCGCGGTACTGGTGCCCTTGACCATTGCCGCCCTCGTGCTGGTCGGCGCGCTGATCATGGTCGCGGCCATCGCGGCACTCGCGTTCTCGCCGCTGATCGTCTGCGCGGCACTGGTCTGGCTGATCTGGCGGCTGGCCCGCGGCAGCGACCGCAGCCGCGGCCGTGCTCAGGCGCTCAATGGCGGCGCTACGATCACGGGATGAGCTCACCCGCACGCGCCCTGATCGCCGACGACGAACGCCTGATGCGCGAGCAGCTGCGCGCGCGGCTGGCCGAAGTCTGGCCCGAACTCGAGATCGTCGCCGAGGCGAAGAACGGGCTGGAGGCGGTCGAGCTGACCGAAGCCCACAAGCCAGACCTCGTCTTCCTCGACATCCGCATGCCTGGCATGACCGGCGTCGAAGCCGCGAGCGCGATCGCGCAGCTGCCCACGCACGATGACGAAGGCGCCGACGGCTGGCGCGGTTGCGAGATCGTCTTCATCACCGCCTACGACCAGTATGCGATCGAGGCCTTCGAGCAAGGCGTGGTCGACTACGTGCTCAAGCCGGCCGAGCGCGAGCGGCTGACCGTGACGGTGGCGCGCATCCAGAAGCGGCTTGCACAGCGCGAAGGCTCGGGCAACGGCGACGCCGACGACCCACCACCTGCGATGCAGCAGCTGTTGCAAAAACTCGCCGCGCGGATGGACCCAGGCAAGTCGCCGCAGCTGCGCTGGATCCAGGCCACGGTTGGCCAGAACATCCAGATGATTCCGGTCGAAGACGTGTTGTTCTTCATCTCCGACGAGAAGTACACCCGCGTGCAGACCGCGACGCTCGAGGCGCTTATCCGCAAGCCGATCAAGGAGCTGATCGAGGAACTCGACGCCGAGGTCTTCTGGCAGATTCACCGCTCGACGCTGGTCAACACCAAATACATCGCTGGCGTGAGCCGCGACCTGCGCGGGCGCCAGCTCGTCGCAATGAAGGGGCACAACGAGAAACTCGAGGTGTCACGCAGCTTCGCAGGGCTGTTTAAAGGCATGTAGCGAGCTCGCAATGCACCCCTGCGCGACCCAGTAGGTCAGCAAAATCCAGAGGGAGGCGAGCGGCAGCGGCACGGCGAACTTGTTGATCGCGAGCAGGCTGTCCGACGCCATGAACAGCATGCCGCCGATCGCCGCGTGGCGCGCGAGGGCCGCATCGTCCCGGCCTGCCGCGACGCGCCACCACACGCCGGCCTGCGACGCCATCGTCGCCAGGCACAGCACATAGGCGACGACTGGCGCGCGCAATGCGCCCGGCACGCCGCCCCATAGCTGCGACAGGATCAGCGCGGCGATCGCGGCGTAGACGACGAACACCAGCGGACGCGCCGCCAACCGTACCGGAACGCAGAACGCGGCGATGTAGGCAAGGTGCGCGAGCAGGAACGCGACGAGGCCGGGCAAGAAACCCTCTCTCGGCCACAGCAGTGCCACGTCACCGAGCAGCGACAGCGCCAAGCCGATGCGCACGAAGCGGCGTTGCTTGGCCTGCGCCGCGCCGCGCGGCCAAGCGAGCGCGATGATCAGCAGCGTCGTCAGCGGCTTGAAGACGAAGCCCAGCGTCGGTGGCAGCGCACCGATGAACGCGAGGATCGCGGCGCCGGCGCTGAGCGCGGCGAGCCAGGGCAACAGGCGGTTCGGGGTCAAGCGAAGTCTCCGTCAATGCGTGCCCGATTGTCGCCGTGCCAAGCCCGGGGACGGCGAGCGATGCTGGCGCGGCGCAACCCCCAAAAAGTAACGAAACGGGCGACAAAACTCTCAAGCCTCCGGGTTACTGTCCGAATACAGCTTTGCCCGGGTTCCGAACTTCGTCGCGCCCGGCCGGCACAGTGCACCTGCTGTGCCCCCTGGACCCGGCGCGCCATGACCCTTTGCGACATATTCCTCACCCCCGCAAAAAGACCGGCGAGCCGGTGCGACTGACCATGAGCGTCGATCTGATCGCCGCTCACCGGCGTCGCACGCTGTGGCTGATGCTGGCCAGCGTGCCGATGCTGTGCCTGGGTGTCTGGACCGTGCGCTTGCCGGCCGCGTACGCCGGCCTGAACTTCACGCAATGGCACACGCTGCTCGAGTTCGCCTCGATGCTGGTGTGCGCCGCGGTCGCAGCGGTCGCCTGGAACGGCCGCGAGCTCGCAACGCCGCGCAGCGTTCATGTGCTGGGCGTGGCCAGTGCCGGCGCGCTCGCGCTCGACATGGCGCACACGCTGTCGTTTCCAGGCATGGCCGACCTGATCACGCCCAATACCGGCACCAAGACCGCCACCCTGTTCATGGCCGCCCGTGCGCTGATCGCGCTGGCGCTGCTGTGCGTGGCCGCCTTGCCCTGGCGAGTCGACCATGAACCGAGGTGGCTGCGCTGGGCGCCGGCCCTTGTTGCGGCCTACGTGCTCGCGGTGTGCACCTGGGTCTTCGGCTGGCCGCAGGCGCTGCCACCGCTCGTGATCGAAGGTGAATCGCTGACGCTGGCCAAGCGCGGCACCGAGTACCTGATCGCTGCCATCTTCCTAACCGCGAGCGCGCTGTTCGCGCGGCGCCTGTCGACGCCACAGCCGTTCGACGTCTCCTCGCTGCTGTGCGCCGCCGTGCTGATGGCGATCGGCGAGATCACGTTCACGCTGTACACACGTCTGACCGACCTGGCGATGGTCGTCGGCCACCTCTACAAGGTGCTCGGCTTCTGGATGATCTATCGCACGATCGTTGCCGACAGCATCCGCGCGCCGTACCAGCGCCTCGTCGACTCGCAGCACCTGCTGCGCCACAGCGAAGACGAGCTGCGCACGATCACCGACAACATCCCGGCGATGGTTGCGTTCGTCGACTGCGACATGCGCTACCGCTTCGTCAATCGCAACTACGAACGCTGGCTCGGCGTGAAGCCAACCGACATGCTCGGGCGGACCGCGCTCGAGGTCTACGGCGAGAAGCACTACGCGGTGCTGCAGCCGAGCCTGGAACGCGCGCTTGCCGGCCAGACCTTCGCGGTCGACCACCACCTCGCCGGCCACGCGTCGGGACGAGGGCGCTGGTTCAACATCATGTACATGCCCAAGGTCGGCGCCGATGGCACTGTCAGCGGCGTCTACATCCTAAGCAACGACATTACCGATGTGGTCGACGCGGAAGGCCGCGCCCTCTTCCTCGCCGAGCACGACGAACTGACCACGCTGCCGAACCGCGCCGCGTTCCAAGTCGCGGTCGGCCGCACGCTCGCGCACTGCGAGCTCGAGGCGAGCCAGTTCGCGGTGATCTTCGTCGACGTCGACCGGTTTAAGGTCATCAACGACACGCTCGGCCACGCCGCCGGCGACCATCTGCTGCAGGCACTGGCGACGCGCATGAAGCAGGTCGTGCGCGGCAAGGACCTGGTCGCACGCATGGGCGGCGACGAGATGTGCCTGTTGCTGCACGACGTGCGCGACGCCTCGCACGCGAGCGAGATCGCCGAGCGCATCCTGAGCGCACTGCGCGTGCCGGTCGAGCTGCGCAGCGGCATGCAACACCATGTGACGGTGTCGGCAGGCGTCGCGATCTACCCGCAGGATGGCACCGATGTGGCGACGCTGCTGCGCCACGCCGACATCGCGATGTACCGCGCCAAGGCGGCGGGACGCGACGGATTCGCACTGTTCGGCGCGCACGACAGCGCGCCGGCCGAAGAACGCCTGAACCTCGAACTCGAACTGCGCACCGCGATCGACCAGGAGCAGCTCGTGCTGCACTACCAGCCGCGCGTCGACGTCGTCACCGGCCGCCCGCTCGGCATGGAGGCCCTAGTGCGCTGGCAGCATCCGCAGCGCGGGTTGCTGGCGCCGGCCCACTTCATCGACATTGCCGAAGAGACTGGCCTGATCATCCCGATGGGCGCCTGGGTGCTGCGCCAAGCGGGTCAGACGCAGCGCCGCCTGGAGCGCGCCGGCGTGCACGGGCTGGTGATGTCGGTGAACGTGAGTGCTCGCCAGTTCAAGAACCCGCGGCTAGTCAACGAGGTCGCCGAGATGATTGCTCTGGCCGGCTGTGCGGCGCACCAGATCGAGCTCGAGCTCACCGAGAGCGCGGTTATGGAGCAGCCCGAAGTGGCCGAGGCCACGATGCGCCGCCTGAAGATGCTTGGCGTACGGCTGGCTATGGACGACTTCGGTACCGGCTACTCGTCGCTCGCCTCGCTGAAGCGCTTCCCGGTCGACTGCGTGAAGATCGATCGCTCCTTCGTCAATGACATCCCCGGCGATGCGGGCGACTCGGCGCTGACGCGCGCGATCATCGCGATGGGCCACTCGCTCGGCCTGCACGTGGTCGCCGAAGGCGTGGAACGGCGCGACCAGCTCGATTTCCTGCAGCGCGAAGGCTGCGACGAATACCAGGGCTACTGGTTCGCTAAGCCGATGCCCGAAGAGACCCTGACGGAGCTGCTGACAGCGCTGCCGCAGGCCGCACTGGTCGCAGCTTGCTGACATAGTGCAAGCGATGACACGCGCCGCACTGCTGTTCGCCTGCCTGCTCGCGCTGCTGCCCGTGGCACAAGCAGCCGCGCCCGACGCCGACGCGGGTGGTGGACGCATCCTCGTGCTCGAGGCGCTGGGCCGCGCGCGTCCAAACGAAGCCGCCGACGCGCTCGAGCAGCTGCTGCCCTCGACGCCCGAACACAGCACGCAGCGACTCGAGTTGCTCTCGGTCCAGGGCCTGATGCTGGCGTTCGTTTCGCAGGGCGACGCCGCCGAGCGCTTGGCACTGCAGCTCGAGGCATGGGGCCAGGACACCAAGGCACCGAACGCAGCCGTCGCCGGCGCGTCGGCACTGCTGATCCGAGCCCGCGCGCTGGCGCGCAGCGGCAATCTGCAGCGTGCCGACGCGCTGATGCAGGACGCACTGAAGCGTCTGCCCCCGACCTTGCCGCCGCGCAGCCGCTACCGCTTTGTCGCCGCGTATACGACCATAAAGAACGATTCCGGCAAACTCGAAGCGGCCGTGCGGCTGGGCCACGAGGCGCTCGCGCTGGCCGACCAGACCGACGAGCTCTGGCGCCAGGCAGAAGCCCGTACCGCGCTCGCCAACAGCTACTGCGATGCGAAGCAATTCGAGCGCGCTCGGGTACTGGCCCAGGAAGCGCTGACCCTAGCCGGCAAGGTACAGGACTGGGTCGCGCTCTCGCGCGGCTACAACACGATGGGCATCGTCCTCGACAGTCTGGACGACCCGCAGGGCGAGCGGCGTTCGTTCGAGGCCGCACTCGACTTTGCGCGCCGCGCCGGCTCGAAGAACGACGAAGTGCTAATGCTCGCCAACATGGCCGACTTCTTCCTGAAGACAGGCGACTACGCCACCGCACTCACGCATGCCGAGCGCGCGCTGCCGCTGGCACGCGACCTGAAGGACCGGAACAGCGAGACGGTCGCACTGGCCAACATCGGCATGTCGCACATCTCGCTGCACCACCTGGAGCTCGGCAAGCGCTACGTGCGCGAGGCGATGGGGATCGACGAACAGCGCGGTTCGACGACCAGCGTCGCCGACATGTATCGCGAGCTCGGCGTCTACCTCGAAAAAGCCGGCGACACGAGTGGCGCGGTTGCCGCGTACCACACGCACCGGAGCATGATCGCCGGCATCCTGCGCAACGACCAGCAGAAGGCGATCCTGGCGATGCAGGAGCAGTACGACGCGGACCGCCGCGCGCGCGAACTCGCGCTGCTGAACCGCGAGAACGAGATCAAGGCCGAGCAGTTGCGCCGGCGCGACCTGCAACAGGGTCTGTGGTGGCTGCTCGCCGCCGCGTTCGTGCTGTCGTTTGCCGTCGTCGCGCTGCTCTACCGCCGCGTGCGCGAGACGAATCGACGCCTGGCGACGAGCAACGAGATGCTCAAGGTGCAAAGCGAACTCGATCCGCTGACGGGCTTGGCGAACCGGCGCCACTTCCAGGCGGTGATGCGCCAGCTCGCGGCGGACGGCAAGCTCAGCGGCACTGTCTACCTTATCGACATCGATCACTTCAAGAACGTCAACGACCAGCACGGCCACGGTGCCGGCGATGCGGTACTCGTCGAGGTCGCGCAGCGGCTGCGCGAGACGCTGCGCGAGCAGGACTTGATCGTGCGCTGGGGTGGCGAGGAATTCCTGGTGGTCGTGCAGTCGCTTAACCCCGAGCAGGTCGACGCCCTCGCGCAGCGGATGCTCAGCGTGCTCGACCGCGCGGCCGTCACGGTCGATACCCATCGCATCGCGGTGACCGCCTCGATCGGCTTCGCCACTTTCCCGATCGGTCCGGCCTCGCTGCGCGTTTCCTGGGAGCGCGCGATCAACCTTGTTGACACGGCGATGTACCTTGCCAAGGCGCACGGCCGCAACCGCGCCTATGGCGTGCGCTTGCTGCACGCGCGTGACGAGACCGCGCTCGAGGCGATCACGCACTCGCTCGAAGCGGCGTGGCGCGAGGGCCAGGTCGCGCTGACGCTGCTGCAAGGTCGTTCACCGTTGGCGGCGGCGGCATGACAGCGCGCGCGCTCATCGCCTTGGCGGTGCTGGCCTGTGCCGTGCCCCTGACTGCCGCGCCCGCGGCGCCATCCGGTTTCGAGGAACAGGTCGATGCGCTGGTGCGCGAGGGCTTCGAGCGCCCGGCACAGGCTCTGGCCGCACTGACCCAGCTGCAGCGCCAGCACGGCGACGCGCCGGACGAGCGCCGCATGTTGCTGCAGGCGCTGGGCAGCATCGAGGCGCGTGCCGGCGCAGCCGTGCGAGCCGGTGCCTACGCCGAGCAACTGCAAACGATCGCGGCCGACGATCCGTCCGGCCGAACCCAGGCCGCCGCCAACCTGGTCCGCGCCTTGGTGGCCGACACCGCAGGCCAGCTGGACGTGGCCGCTGCTCTGGCCCAATCGACGCTGCCGGTGTTTCAGGCCGGCTGCATCGACGCGACGGCGAAGCCGGCTTCGACCCCGGCCTGTGACTACCGCTCGGCGTGGACCGCGCTGACGCTGCTGGAGCGGCGTGCGAGCAGCCTGGGGGTGACCGTCACGGCCGCCAGCCACGCGCGGGCCGCGCTCGATCTGGCCGAGGCGGCCGGCGATACGCGCCGCCAGGCGATGAACCTCGGCTCGCTGGCACTGTTGGCCCAGGGCCGCGGCGAGCGCGACGCGGCCGTCTGGCTGCTGGCGCAGGCCCGACGGCAGGTGGCGCAGACCAACGACCTGGAGCAGCAGGCACGTCTGAGCAATACGCAGGCAAATCTTGCCGCACTGCAAGGTGACCCGCGCGGCGGTCTGCTGGCGCGCGAAGAAGCGCTCGCGCTCGCCAGGCTCGCGAAGGCGCCGCGGCTCGAGGCTCAGATGCTGATCAACCTCGGGGATGCGTATGCGCGCCTGGGACGACCGGCCGACGCGTTGCGCGCGGCCGAGCGTGCGCTGCCGATCGCGCGCCGCTACAACGACGTAGGCACCGAGCGCGTGCTGGTCACCAACATCGGCATCGCCAAGCTCGGCGTCGGCCGCATCGCCGAAGGCAAGCAGGATCTGAACCACGCGCTCGAGCTCTGGCAACAAACCGGCGAGACCGGGCGGCAGGTCGAGACACTGTTCGAATTCGGCCAGGCACTCGCCGCCGCCGGCGATGCGCGCGGTGCACTCGAGCTCTACCACCGCGAGCGAGCGCTGAGCGCCGAGCTGATGCAACTGAACCGCAGCATCGCGCTGAAGGATCTGCAGACCCACAACGATGCCGAGGCACGTCAGCGCGACATCGAACTGCTCGGACGCGACAACGCGCTGAAGAGCGAGGCGCTCGCGAACCGCGACCTGCTGCAACGAATCTGGTGGCTGCTGGCCGCGGTGATGGTGCTGGCGATCGTGCTCGTCGCGATGCTTTATCGGCGGGTACGCGAAACCAATCGACGGCTCGCGGCGAGCCATGTGCAGCTGCAGGCGCAAAGCGAACGCGATCCGCTGACGAACTTGGCGAACCGCCGCCACTTCCAGTCGGTGATGGCGCGGCTGGATTCGGCCGGCGGCTTCGAGGGCGCGCTGCTGCTGGTCGACATCGACCACTTCAAGCACGTCAACGATGTGCATGGTCATGCAGCCGGCGACCAGGTGCTGGTCGAGGTCGCGCGCCGCCTGAACGAAGCGGTGCGCAACGACGACCTGGTCGTGCGCTGGGGCGGTGAGGAGTTCCTGATCCTGGCGCCGCGCGCCGCGCCCGAGCAGGCCGAGCAGATGGCGGCGCGTGTGCTGCGCACGCTGG
>JANYBE010000276.1 GCA_025360945.1 Rhizobacter sp.
TCATGGGCCGCGGCCTGGCCGCCGCCCGTTGATCCCCAAGGAGACACCCCATGCGATTGAAGTCACTGGTCGGCGCTGCGGCGCTGTCGTTCGCGGCATTCACCGTCCATTCCCACGAGTACAAGCTCGGCGCGCTCACGATCGGCCATCCCTATGCCCGCGCCACCGCCGCCGGCCAGCCGACCGGCGCCGGCTACATGAAGCTCGTCAACGGCGGCGGCGCCGACCGGCTCGTGGCGATCAGCGCCGATATTGCCAGCAGCGTCGAGCTGCATGAGATGAAGCTGGAGAACGACGTGATGCGCATGCGCCAGGTGGAAGGCATCGCGCTACCGGCCGGCCAGACCGTCGAACTCAGGCCGGGCGGCTACCACGTGATGTTCGTAGGCCTGAAGGCGCCCCTGAAGGCGGGCGAGCGCTTCCCGATGAAGCTCAAGTTCGAGAAGGCCGGCGAAGTGACGGTCCACGCCACCGTCGAGGCGCCCGGCGCGCTGGATGGTATGAAGCACTGAATCACTGCACGCGGAGATTCCCATGAACACACCAAGCCGACTGTTCTTTGGATGCCTCGGTGCGCTGTCCTCGAGCGCCGCCTTCGCCTGCGCCAGCTGCGGTTGCAGCATCAACTCCGACTGGGGTGCGCAGGGCCTGTCCGACACGTCCGGCTGGACCGTCGACCTGCGCTACGACTATCTGAATCAGAACCAGCTGCGCAGCGGCCGAAAGACCATCTCGGCCTCGGACGCAGCGGCGACGACGATTCAGCCCAGCGGCAATCCGGCGGAGGTCGAGCAGTACACCCGCAACCGCTACGTGACGGCCACCCTCGACTACAGCGAAGGGAGCAACTGGGGCGTGAGCCTGAGCCTACCGTTCATCCACCGCTCGCACAGCACGCTCGGCAGCGGCAGTGACGGTTCGACTTTCGACCCGGCCAACGGCGCCTACACGTCGTCGGGTTCCGGGTTGGGCGACGTGCGCGTCGTGGGTCGCTGGTTCGGCTTTTCGGACCGGCACGACTTCGGCATCCAGCTCGGGCTGAAGCTGCCGACCGGCAAGAAGGACCAGATCGGCGACGACGGCGTCACCGCCGTCGACCCGGGGCTGCAACGCGGCACCGGGACGACGGACCTGATCGTCGGCGCCTACTACTTCGGCGAGATCGGATCCGACTGGGGCTACTTCACGCAGGGCACGTACCAGTCTGCGCTGAACCATTCGTTGATGCGCGCGGGGTCGTACAAGCCCGGCGACAGCTTTAACCTCAGCGTTGGCGCGCGCTACCGCGGTTGGGCCTCGTTCGTGCCGGCGGTGCAGCTCAACGCGCGACATGCCAAGACCGACTCGGGCGACGCGGCGGACACCTTTGCCACCGGCGGCACGCTGCTGTACCTGACGCTTGGCGGCATGCTGCCGATGACAGAGAAATTCGCGCCCTATGTCAACGTCCAGCTGCCGGTCTATCAGAACGTCAACGGTATCCAGCTCGCGCCGAAGTACGTCGCGTCGGTGGGCGTGAAGTACGCGTTTTGAGAGCCCGGTCGCCCGGCGCGTAGGTCATTTCGCGAGCGCGCGCAGCGCCAGCTTGATGCCGTCGCTGACGCCCACATCGGGTGGTAACGCCTTCAGTGCGGCCGCGGCCTCGCGGTCGCTGTAGCCGAGTGCGAGCAGCGCCTGCAGGATGTCGCCCTGTGCGTTGCTGGCCACGGTGGCGGGTGCGGCGAGCGAGTCGCCGAGCTTGCCCTTGAGTTCGAGCAGCAACCGCTCGGCCGTCTTCTTGCCGATGCCGGGCACCTTCACCAAGCGCCCGGACTCTTGCAGGCTCACCGCCTGCGCGAGCTCGTTGACGCTCAGCCCCGAGAGAATCGACAGCGCGGTGCGTGGACCGATGCCGGAGATCTTCACGAGCAGGCGAAACGTGGCGCGCTCGTCGTGGGTCAAAAAGCCGAACAGCACCTGCGCGTCCTCGCGCACCACGAAATGCGTCAGCAGCGTGACGCGCTCGCCAAGCGCGGGCAGGTTGTAAAAGCTGCTCATCGGCACGTCGATCTCGTAGCCGACACCGTTCACGTCAATGAGCAGATGCGGGGGCGATTTTTCCGCGAGCGTACCGGT
>JANYBE010000290.1 GCA_025360945.1 Rhizobacter sp.
CATGCGCACCGACCAGTTCACCCTGCGCATGCCCCGGTCGGCGAGAGACTCGGCCCAGTAGCGCAGGAAGTCGGCGACACGCGCATCGGCAGGCAAGGTGCACACCGACATCAGCGAGTCGCGGTCATGGGCGATTTCTCGACTCATCGCCTCGTGCAACACGGTCAGCAGCGACGCTTGATCGGCGCATGCAGCCATAAGCGTTTCATACGGAATGGCCCAGATTTCCCCTGTGTCCATCGCAATCGCATCACACGAATACTGCCGACGGGCGATGCCGTCGAAGCCCAACCAGTCGCCTCGGAACTTGAGACCCACCACCTGCTCGCGCCCATCGGCGGACAGATTGACGATCTTGAAGAATCCCGAATTCAGAATGTAGAGCGTTCCGAAGCGCTCACCGCTCTGGTAGATCACATCACCCGCGTGCACCACGCGCCGCTGCGGCGCGAGCGAGTCGTTCAGCATCATGAGCGTATCCGCGATGTGCCGGGAACTGTCGGCATCGGTCTTGAAGATGGGGGCGGAACGGGCGGCGGGGGCGCGGGCGAATTTCGAGATGGCGGCTGCGTTGGCGATGTTCAGCATGTCGGACTCCTTGTTGGCTTGTGGCGCTGCCACAGGAGTGAATGCTAGAAATCGACCAACAACACCCTGACAACGGCGCGTCTCGCTCGGTGACGTTGTGTGAACCGTTTGTGTCTTCGGCTGATCGCCGATCGCCGATCGGTCTACCGGTAGACCAGCACCGGCACCTTGCTGTGCGTCAGAACCTTCTGCGTCTCGCTGCCGAGCAGCAGGGCCTGCACGCCGCGCCGGCCATGCGAGGCCATCAGGATCAGATCGCATCCCTTGTTGTCGGAAGTGCGAATGATCGCTTCGTAAGGGTGGTCGCTGAGCACGACCTCGGTTTCGCAGGGCACACCGGCCTCGTCCGCTGCCTTGCTCAGCAAAGCCAGATACCTGTGAGCCTGAGCCCGGCTTTCGGCGATGAAGGCATCTCTCGTGTCCTCGATCATCGTCGTGTCGAACGTCAGGATATGGAACTCCGGCACCACACTGATGCCCGTGATCCTGGCGCTGAATTCCTTCGCCAGACGGACCCCCTTGACGAGGGCGACTTGGGAAGCTTCGGACCCATCGGTGGGAAGCAGCAGGTGCTTAAACATGGAGATCTCCTTGGGTGCAGACAACTAAACCTTACGTCCGTGCGCAGGCGATCGACTTGATGCACAACAAGGACGCACGGCATCGCCAGTCAAGACCCGCGGCATATCGGCAAGGCATCACGAGCCTTCTTTGACAAGCATCAAGGCCGAAAAGGAACGGGTTCTTAGACTTCTTCCAACGTGCGAAGACGTGCCGCGCACAACCAACATGCACTCCATCCTGGACCACCACGACGCCATGCCTCGCGATGCAGATTTTGTGCTGGATCAGGCCCGTTCACTTCAGCGCAACGCGGCGGCGGGCGACGTTCCAGCGTCACTGCGAGGCCGTAAGCTCGGTTTGCTCTGCGAGACCGACGACAGTGGCGATGCGGCACTGTTTCGGCGTGCTGCGGCAGAGCTGGGCGCGCAGGTCGCGCACATTCGACCGAGCCTGACGGAGCTGAGCACGTTGCCGGACGTGCGGCGGACCGCTTACATGCTGGGCCGCCTGTACGACGCCATCGAGTGCCAGGGCATGGCGTCCGATCTCGTACACCAAATGCGTGTTCACGCCGGCGTTCCCATCTATGACGGCGTTGCTTCGCCAAAGCACCTGACCGCCAAGCTGGCCGACCTGCTCGACGGCGACGCGTTGAATTCCGACAAGCGGCGCTTCGTTTTGCAGGCCGTACTGTTGAGCACGATCGTGTGAGCCGTGATGCTGTGTCCCCTTCCACGCGTACCGTGACCGACCTTCGATTCCTCGCTTCTTTTACCAGCACAGGAACTCACCATGACCTACCGCAGCCTGCTCGTCCTTCTCGACCAGGACCCGCTGTGCGCCGCGCGCAGCCAAGCCGCGATGCGGCTCGCCAAAGCCCTCGACTGTCACCTGGTCGGGGTTGCGCCGACGGGCCTCATCGAGCTGCCGGTCACGGCCGATGCGGCCGCGTCACTTACCGATTTCGCCGCGCGCGCATGGGACACGCTGCGCGATCAGGCGGAGCGTGCCATTGACCACTTTCGTGATGAGTGCCGAGCAGCGGGCGTCAAGTCGTGCGAAGCGCTCATCGATGAGTCGGACAAAGCGCCATCGCTTGTGCGTCATGCTCATTGCAGTGACCTCACCGTGCTGACTCAAGCCGACCCGACCGCTCCTGGCCATCGCTGGGCGCAGGAACTCGTCGAGCAGGTGGTGCTCTACAGTGCACGACCGACGCTTATTCTCCCCTACGCTGGCCGCTTCGACTCGATCGGCACCCACGTCATGGTCGCGTGGGACGACAGTCGTGAGTCGGCCCGCGCGGTGTCGGATGCGCTGCCGCTGCTGCGGCTCGCCGAGCACGTCGTGGTCGTCAGCTGGAACGAGGCGGGCGCCATCGAGGACAAAACGCTGGGCCCGCGCCTCGAGGCCTTGCACCGGTGGCTGATGTGGCAAGGCGTCTCGGCGGATGTGTGCGTCGAGACGACCGGCATCGGCATCGCGGAGGCGATGCTCTCGTGCGCTGCCGACTCGAGCATCGATCTGATCGTGATGGGTGCCTACGGCCATG
>JANYBE010000421.1 GCA_025360945.1 Rhizobacter sp.
TACCGCGAAGAGAAGATCAACCCGCTCGGCGGCTGCCTGCCGATGCTGGTGCAGATGCCGTTCTTCATCGCGCTGTACTGGGTGCTGCTGTCAAGCGTCGAGATGCGCAACGCGCCGTGGATCGGCTGGATCACCGACCTCTCGGCGAAAGACCCTTTCTTCATCCTGCCGCTGCTGATGACCTCCACCAGCCTGTTGCAGACCTGGCTCAACCCGACGCCGAACGACCCGGTGCAGGCCAAGATGATGTGGATCATGCCGCTCGCGTTCTCGGTGATGTTCTTCGTGTTCCCGGCCGGCCTGGTGCTGTACTGGCTCACCAACAACATTCTGTCGATCACGCAGCAGTACCTGATCAACAAGAAGCTCGGCGTGCTCGGGAAGTAGCGCCACACCTCCTCCTCGCCGATGCTGCCTCGATCCGGTGACCCCATCATCGCGATTGCCACGGCGAGCGGGCGCGGTGCGGTCGGCATCGTGCGTGTCTCCGGTGCCGATCTCTCGGGACTGATCGCCGCGCTGTTTGGCCGCCGGCTCGAGGCGCGCGTTGCCACCTACCTGTCGTTCGCCGACGCGGCGAGCACGGCCATCGACCGGGGTCTTGCGATCCATTTCCCCGCGCCGCACTCCTACACCGGCGAAGATGTGCTGGAGCTGCAAGCGCACGGCGGACCGGTCGTGCTCCAACTGCTGCTGGCGCGCTGCCTCGAGGCGAACCCGGCTTTGCGACTGGCCCGCCCTGGCGAGTTCACCGAGCGCGCTTTCCTCAACGACAAGCTCGACCTGGCACAGGCCGAAGCCGTCAGCGATCTGATCGAGGCCAGCACCGAAGCGGCCGCCCGTTCGGCCGGCCGTTCGCTGTCGGGTGCGTTCTCGGCCGAGATCAACGTGTTGCGCGACCATGTGATCCAGCTGCGCATGCTGGTCGAGGCGACGCTCGACTTTCCCGAGGAAGAAATCGATTTTCTTGAGAAGGCCAACGCGCGCGGCCGGCTGCGCGACATCGCCGCACAGCTCGACGGCGTGCTCGATCGCGCGCGTCAGGGAGCGCTGCTGCGCGAGGGCATCAGCGTCGTGCTGGCCGGGCAGCCCAACGTTGGAAAGAGCTCGCTTCTGAACGCGCTCGCAGGCGCCGAGCTCGCGATCGTCACGCCGACCGCAGGCACGACGCGCGACAAGGTCACGGGCACGATCCAGATCGAGGGCGTGCCGGTGCACGTGATCGACACCGCCGGGCTGCGCGAGTCGGCCGACGAGGTCGAGCGCATCGGTGTCGCGCGCAGCTGGGGCGAGATCGAGCGTGCCGACGCGGTCCTGTTCATGCACGACCTCACGCGCGTCGGCGTGCCAGCCTACGACGCCGGTGAAACGCAGATCGCGGCACGCCTGCCCACGGCACTGATGCAGTCCACTCGCTTGCTGCACATCTTCAACAAGCACGATGCGGCGCCCGCACCACCGGGTACCGAGGGCATCGTGTTGTCGGCGCTCAGCGGAAAGGGCATCTCCGCGCTGCGCAGCAAGCTGCTCGAACTGGCCGGCTGGCACGCGCAGCCCGAAGGCCTGTTCATCGCCCGCACCCGGCACGTGCGGGCCTTGAACGCGACACGCGAGCACCTGAGCCGCGCGGCCGAGCAAGCGGCGCGTGCCGACGCTGCGCTCGACCTGCTCGCCGAAGAACTGCGGCTCGCGCACGACGCGCTCGGCGAGATCACCGGTGTCTTCGGCGCCGACGAACTGCTCGGGGAAATCTTCAGCCGCTTCTGTATTGGCAAGTGACCCGTCGGCGGTCGATGCCGACCGGCTGCATGCGCACGGCCGTTGCCGCGATGGCCCGACAACACGGCCGTGAGGGCTCTTTCGGGCGATGCCCGAGCAGCGTGTTCCCGCAACGCAGGCGAACCCGTCTTCTCACCTTTTCAGGAGCGAACCGATGAACACGACTTTCGCCTCCGCCCCCGTTCGCCGTGCCCGCTGCGCGAGCTTCGACTTGTACGCAGGCATCCCCAAGGCCTTGGGCAACTTCGTGAGTGACACGCTGGTGCGCGTCGATCGTCTGGACGTCGCTGACTCGCAAGATCTTGCAGAGCTCGCTCGCGCAACTCGATGCGCCACTCGATCTGTGCACCAACCACATCGCGCACGCCGCCATCCAGGCGCCAACCCGGCGGCTCGGTGCCCCCCGAGCCGGCCGGTCAACGTTGAGCTCATGCAGGGCCTGTGACCGCAGGTAAATCGTCGCGACAAACCGACAGGCGGCCGCCGGGCGGCGATGAAGGGTTGCCGCGTCGCGCGCCGTCCGTTGCCCTGGGCGGTGGCTCGTCGATAATCCGCCCTGTAGTTGCGCGCCGTCACAGCGCCTGGCGGAGGACACGAATGGAGATCGACGAGCTGGTGCAAGCCATCGAGACGCTGAACGCCGAAGATGCGTTTCGCGCGCGCCTGTCGCTGGAGCAGTGGCGCGCGATCGCGCCCTACCTGTCGCGCCACGAGATCCGCGCCGGCGACCTGCTGATCAAGCAAGGCGACGCCGACCGCACAATGTACTTCCTCGCCCAGGGCAGCCTGCAGGTCTTCATCACCGGCGGCCCGCCTGGCAGCAACCGCATCGCGATCCTGCGCACCGGCTCGGTGGTTGGCGAACCCGGCCTGTTCGGCGACAGCCCGCGTATGGCCAATGTCGAGGCGATGACGCCTTGCGTAGTGTTCGCGTTGCGCGGCCCGCGCCTCGAAGAATTGGCCCAGCGCCTGCCTGCGCTTGCGCTCGAGCTGCTGCGCACCGCAGGTGGCGTGATGGCCGTGCGGATGCGCGCGACACTGGCGAAGCAGACGCCGTTCAGTTAGAAGCGGAACACCCAGTCGCCCGCGTACGCGAGGCCACCCGACGAGCTGGTGCCCGGCCCGCGAGGTCCACGCGTTGGGCCTCTTCGTGGCCCATGGAGCGGCCCGGCGTTAGGCCAAGCACCCCCGCTTACTTCTTCCCGAGCAGGCGGCCTTCGGCGAGGGCCAGCGGCTCTGGCAGGCCCGACAGCACCAGCGTGTCCCCGGCCGCGATCACAAGTCCATCGTCGGGTTTCGTGACCGCGCCGGTCGCACGCCGCACCGACACCACTGTTACCCCGACCGCGTGCAGCGCCTGCGCACCTAGCGTTTGACCGAGGTGGCTGCCGGCCGCGGGCACCGTCACGCTGAGCAGACGCGCGGTCTGCAGTTCGTCCGCGGTGTCGTCATCCGCGCCGTGGAAGTAGCCGCGCAGCAGGCCGTAGCGTGCGTCGCGCTGCTCCTGCACGACACGGATCACGCGCCGCATCGGCACCCCAACGAGTGCGAGCGCATGGCTCGCGAGCATCAGTGAACCTTCGATCGCCTCGGGCACGACCTCGGTCGCGCCGGCGGCCTGCAGGCGTTCGATGTCGGTGTCGTCGATGGTGCGAACGATCACGGGGACTCTGGGCGCGTGCGCCTGCACGAGGCGCAGGATCTTCAAGGCCGACGGCGTGTCGTGGTAACTCACGACTACTGCGCTGGCGCGTGCAAGCCCCGCGGCCATCAGGCTTTTTAGCCGCGCGGCGTCGCCGAACACGACGCTCTGGCCGGCCGCGGCAGCTTGGCGCACGCGATCTGGGTCGAGGTCGAGCGCGATGTACGGAATCTTTTCGCCGTCGAGCAGCCGCGCAAGGTTCTGACCGCTGCGGCCGTAGCCGGCGATGATGATGTGGGCCTCGGCGTTGATCGCACGCTTGGCGATCGAGGTCATCGCGACCGACTGCATCAGCCAGTCGCTCGCCGACAGCCGCATCACGATGCGGTTGCTGTACATCACGATGAACGGCGTGGCCAGCATCGACAGCACCATGCTTGTGAGCACCGGGCTTTGCCAGTCGGGCGGCAACAGGTGCTGTTCGGTGGCGAGTGTAAGGAGCACGAAGCCGAACTCGCCGGCCTGCGCGAGGTACAGGCCGGTGCGCAGCGCGACGCCGGGCGCGGCGCCGAAGACGCGCGTCAGCAGCGTCACGAGCATGAACTTGAACAGCACCGGTGCAACCGTCAGCCCCAGTACCAGCGGCCATTGCAGCCACACTGCTTCGGCGTCGAGCTTCATGCCGATGGTGATGAAGAACAGGCCGAGCAGCACGTCATGGAACGGTCGGATGTCGGTCTCGACTTGGTGCTTGTACTCGGTCTCGGCGATCAGCATGCCGGCGACGAACGCGCCGAGTGCGAGCGACAGGCCGGAGTGCTCGGTCAGCCAGGCCAGGCTGAGCGTGACGAGCAGCAGGTTCAGCACGAACAGCTCTTCGCTTTTGAGGCGCGCGATGATCGTGAGCCACCAGCGCATCACGCGCTGGCCACCGACCAGCAATACGGTCAGCAGGCCGACCGCCTTCAAGCCCGCGATCACGAGCGCGCGCAGCAGCTCGTCCGGCGGCGAACCGAGCGCCGGGATCAGCACCAGCAGCGGCACCACGGCCAGATCCTGGAACAGCAGCACGCCCATCACCCGGCGGCCGTGCTCGCTCTCGAGCTCGAGCCGCTCGGCCATCAGCTTGACGACGATCGCGGTACTGCTCATCGCCAGCGCCCCACCTAGCGCCACCGAGCTCTGCCAGCCCAGACCCCAGTGGCGTCCCGTGAGCGTGAACAGCCACGCGAGCAACAGGTTGCCGCCGATCGCGGTGAGCATCGTCAGGCCGACCTGGCTCAGGCCGAGGCCGAACACCAGCTTGCGCATGCTTCGGAGCTTGAGCAGGTTGAACTCGAGCCCAATCACGAACATCAGGAACACGACGCCGAACTCAGCGAGATAGCTCACGCCGGGCGTGTCCTTTGCGAGCGCGGTCGCGTTCGGGCCGATCAGCACACCGACTGCGAGGTAGCCCAGCATCGGCGGCAGCTTGACCATGCGGCACAGCACGACCCCGGCCACCGCGGCCACGAGGTAGAGCAGCACCAGAGCAAGCGTGGAGGAGATCATCGGCGGCGTGAATTGCAAGCGGCGTGCCGCGCACTCATAGAATCGGCCGATCCTACTGGACACCCAGCCAAGCGCCGTGCCTGCAAAACCCTCATTCCCCGCCTTCAGGCCTGAACGCGCGCTGCAACTCGCGCGCGACACCTTCGACATCGAAGCGCGCGCGCTGCTCGGTCTGAAGGCGCGCCAGGACGCGAGCTTCGGCGGCGCCTGCCAGGCAATGCTCGAATGCACTGGCCGTGTCGTAGTGATGGGCATGGGCAAGAGCGGCCACGTCGGCCGCAAGATCGCCGCGACGCTCGCATCCACCGGCACGCCTGCAATGTTCGTGCACCCGGCCGAAGCGAGCCATGGCGACCTCGGCATGGTCACGCCTGGCGACGTGGTGCTGATGATTTCCAATTCGGGCGAGAGCGACGAGCTCGCCGCGATCATTCCGGCGCTCAAGCGCCTTGGCGTGACGCTGGTCGCGATGACCGGCCGCATCGAGTCGACGCTGGCGCAGCACGCGCACATCACACTCAACAGCGCGGTCGATCAGGAGGCTTGCCCGCTGAACCTCGCGCCGACCGCGAGCACGACCGCGCAGATGGCGCTCGGCGATGCGCTCGCTGTCGCGCTACTCGATGCGCGCGGCTTTCGCGAGGAGGACTTCGCGCGCTCGCACCCCGGCGGCAGCCTCGGCCGCAAGCTGCTAATGCATGTTCGCGACCTGATGCGCGGCGGGGACGACGTGCCGCGCGTCGGCCCGCAGACCCCGTTCACCGAGATGCTGCGCGAGATGACTGGCAAGGGCCTGGGCTTCACCGCGATCACCGATGACGCCGGGCGCGTACTCGGCATCTTCACCGACGGCGACTTGCGCCGCCTGATCGAACGCGGCGCCGACCTGCGCGCACTGCGCGCGGCCGATGTGATGCACCCCGGACCCAAGCTCGTTAGCGCCGACGCGCTCGCGGTCGATGCCGCCGACGTGATGGAGCAGCACCGGATTACCAGCGTGCTGGTGATCGACGCGAGCAGCGTTCTCGTCGGCGCCCTGAATTCGAACGACCTGATGCGCGCGAAAGTGATCTGATGATCGAGCCGCGGCTGACGCACCCGCCCGAGCTGCTGTTGAAGGCGCAGGGCATCCGCTGGGCGATCTTCGATGTCGACGGTGTGCTCACCGACGGGCGCATTTACATCAGCGAACGCGGCGAAGAGTTCAAGGCCTTCTCGACGCTCGACGGCCACGGCCTGAAGCTGCTCGCGAGCTTCGGCATCACGCCAGTCGTGATCACCGGACGCGACTCGCCTGCGGTGCGTCGGCGGGTTGCCGACCTCGGTATCGGGCACGCCGCGTACGGCGCGAGCGACAAGCTCGCCGCCGCAACCCAACTTATGGCGACACTGAACCTGGGTTGGGACACGCTCGCCGCGATGGGAGACGACTGGCCCGACCTGCCGCTGCTGATGCGCGCGGCGTTCGCCTGCGCGCCGGCGAACGCGCATATCGAGGTGAAGGCCGTTGCGCACCACGTGACGCAAGCTGCTGGTGGCCACGGTGCCGCACGCGAATGCTGCGACCTGCTGCTGATAGCCGCGGGCCGCTACGCCGACGCGCTGCGCGGCCACCTAACGCTCGACGGCGGTGGCCCGTGACGGTGGCGCTGCGCGCGCCACTGACCTGGCGCGTGCTCGACACCGCCTCGGCCTACCTGCCGCTGCTGCTGATGGCCGTGCTCGCGCTCGGCACCTGGTGGCTGGTGAAGAACACGCCGCTGCTCGAGGACGATCGCGTGCTCGCACCGCCACGTCATGTGCCCGACTACACGATGAGCCAGTTCATGGTCCAGCGCTTCGCGGCCAGCGGCGCGATGAAGGTGCAGATCGAAGGCGACGTGATGCGCCACTATCCCGACACCGACACGCTCGAGATCGACAATCCACGCATCCGCGCCTTCGGCGACGACGGCCGCATCACCAACGCGAGTGCCCGCATAGCGCTCGCGAACCACGACGGAAGCGAGGTGCAGCTGAGTGGCGGCGCCCACGTCGTGCGCGAGGCGACCGACAAGGTCGCGGCGATCGAGTTTCGCGGTGAGTTCCTGCACTGCTTCCAGAATACCGAACGTGTGCGCTCGCACCTGCCAGTGATCGTGACGCAAGGCGCCACGGAATTCCGCGCCGACTCGATGGCCTACGACAACTTGGCCGGCGTGCTCGACCTCACAGGCCATCTGCGTGCCGTGCTGAAGCCACCTGCGCCTGCGAAAAAATGATCACGATGCACCAACTTGTCGGGGCTTGGTCATGACCTCGCCCTTGGTCTTCATCACGGGCGCGTCGAGCGGCATCGGCCAGGCGCTGGCGGCGCGCTTTCACCGCGCCGGCTACCGGCTCGCACTGGTCGCGCGTCGCGCGGCCGAGGTGCAGGCCTGGGCGCGAGCGCAGGGCTACGCGGCCGACACCTTCGCGGTCTACGCCGCCGATGTGCGCGACATCGACGCCATCACCGGTGTCGGCCGCGCCTGCATCGCGGCACAGGGCGTTCCGGACGTCGTGATTGCCAACGCCGGCATCAGTGTCGGCATCGACAGCGCGATCCTGGACGACCTAGAGGTGATGCGTGCGATCTACGAGACCAACAACCTCGGAATGGCCGCGACCTTCCAGCCCTTCATCGCACCGATGCGCGCGCGGCGTAGCGGCGCCTTTGTCGGCCTTGCCAGCGTCGCCGGCATCCGTGGCCTGCCGGGGCACGGCGCCTACTGTTCGAGCAAGGCCGCAGTGATCAGCTACTGCGAGAGCCTGCGCGGCGAATTGCGCGATTCGGGCGTCAAGGTCGTGACGCTCGGCCCCGGCTACGTCGACACGCCGCTGACGCGTGGCAACCCCTACAGCATGCCGTTCCTGATGCAAGCCGACGACTTTGCGAACAAGGCCTTTGACGCCATCGAGCGAGGTACGAGTTACCGCTTCATCCCGTGGCAGATGGGTGTGGTGGCCAAGCTGATGCGGCTGCTGCCAAACGCGCTCTACGACAAGCTCGTCGCCGGTCGCGGCCGCAAGCCCCGCGCAACAGCACGCCCATGAAAAAAGCGGTGGGCTTTCGCGCCACCGCTTCTTGTTGTCCTTCTGACAGCGATCAGTAGCCGCCGCGGCTACCGCCGCCGCCACCGCCCGAGCGGCTGCCACCACCGCCGCCGTAGCCGCCGCCACCGCCGGAGCGGCCACCGCCACCACCGCCGTAGCCGCCACCACCGCCGCCGCCGAAGCCACCGCCGCCACCACCCGAGCGGCCACCACCACCGCCGCCGAAGCCACCACCGCCACCGCCACCGGAGCGACCACCGCCGCCGCCGAAGCCGCCCGGACGCTCTTCGCGCGGACGGGCTTCATTGACGACGATCGCGCGGCCGTCGAGGGCTTGCCCGTTCATCGCATTGATGGCAGCTTGCGCTTCCGCGTCAGAGCCCATTTCGACGAACCCGAAACCCTTGGAGCGACCGGTGTCGCGGTCCATCATGACCTTGGCCGAAGAGACGCCGCCGTATGGGGCAAACGCCTGCTGCAAATCCTCGTCACGGATGTTGTATGAAAGATTACCGACGTACAGTTTGTTGCCCATGGGAGAGCCCCTTTCCATTTCCTGAAGACCATGTGGAGCTTCTACCCATCGTGAACCATTCAAGCGAAGGCGCTGCTTCCATACACAGATTTGTGAATATAAGTGAATTG
>JANYBE010000424.1 GCA_025360945.1 Rhizobacter sp.
TCTGGATGCTGCGCAGCCACGCCGGGCAGCGGCTGTTCAGCGGGGCGCTGGCGCTGATCCTCGGCGGTGCCGTCGGCAACGTGATCGATCGGCTGTTGCACGGCTACGTCGTCGACTTCATCCAAGTGCACTACGCGGACGCATACTTTCCGTCGTTCAACGTCGCCGACAGCGCAATCACTGTGGGCGCAGTGCTGCTGATCCTCGACGAGTTGCAGCGCGTGCGGCGCTCGCGCTGAATAGGAATCCCCCTAATTCGAAGGTAGTACACCCCCGCATTCGGGGGTCCTGGTGCGCTGTTGTTCCGGCGCTCCTCTTCCTAGACTTCCTCCATGGCCCGCAATCGTGCCCGCCATCACGAGGACGATCCCATGAAGGCATGCTGGATCCTGAGCGCCTTGGCATTGGCATTGGCAGCAGTAGGCAGTGCGCAGGCCCAGGTCACCGTTTTCAACGCCGACAACGGCTTGAGCATCAACACACTGATCCGCGATGCCCGCGCTGGGTTGACCATCACCAAGGTAGCCGGCTTCAGCGCCACCCAAGAGGCTAACTTCAACTGGGACCCGGACTCCGCGATCAACGCCAGCTACGGCGCCACGGCCTCCGACCTCACGGGCATGAAGATCACCACCGAGACCTCCGACGCCAGCTACAGCGGCGTGTACGGCGCAATGACCTCCAACGACCAGCGCGGCTATAGCGCCACGCTGACCGAGACCGAGACCGAAACCGCGACCGTGCCCGTGCCCTGGAGCTACGCGTTGATGGCGCTGGGCCTGGTCGGTATGGGCTTCTTCGCGCAGCGCCGCCAAGACGCCTGATCGAGCACGATCGTCGCGTCGACGCCCCGCTCCTGCGGGGCGCTTCTCAGGGCGCGTTCATGGGAGCAGCACACTGCTGCCGGTCGTCTTGCGTGCCTCCAGATCGCGGTGCGCCTGGGCCACGTCTGCGAGTGCGTAGCGTTGGTCGATCTTGATCCTGACTTGGCCGCTCGCGACGACGGCGAACAACTCGTCGGCCATCGCCTGGGTGGCCTCGCGCGTGGCGATGTGGGTGAACAGCGTCGCACGCGTGAGGTACAGCGAGCCCTTCGGCCCAAGCATGCCGGGCGCAAACGGGGGCACAACGCCCGAGGCGTTGCCGAAGCTGGCCATCAGCCCGAATGGGCGCAGACAGTCGAGCGAACCCGCGAACGTGTCCTTGCCGACCGAGTCGTAGACCACCTTCACGCCCTTGCCGTCGGTGATCTCGCGCACGCGCGCGACAAAGTCGTCCGTCCGGTAGTTGATCGCGAACGCCGCGCCGTGCGCCAGCGCGAGCGCGCATTTCTCGTCGCTGCCCGCTGTCGCGATCAGGCGCAGACCTAGCGCCTTGGCCCACTGGCAGGCGATTAGACCGACACCGCCCGCCGCAGCGTGGAACAGCACGAAGTCGTCGGTCTGCAGGCCCTCCTGCGGCAGCGTCTTGCGCAACAGGTATTGCGCTGTCAGGCCCTTGAGCATCATCGCCGCGCCGGTCTCGAACGAAATCGCGTCGGGCAGCCTGACGACGCACTTTGCAGGCATCACCCGCAGCGTCGAATACGCGCCGGGCGGGTTGCTCGCATACGCGGCGCGATCGCCGGCATTCAGATGCGTGACGCCTTCGCCCACCGCTTCGACCACGCCCGCAGCCTCCATGCCAAGCGAGAGCGGCATCGGCAGCTGGTAGACGCCCGAGCGCTGGTACACGTCGATAAAGTTCAGACCGCACGCATGGTGCCGGATGCGAATCTCGCCCGGCCCGGGTTCGCCTACGGCCAAGTCGACGAGGTGCATCGCATTGGCATCGCCGTGCTGAGCGACGCGGATCGTGGGACTCATCTGGGTCATGACTTTCTCCGTTATGTTTAGAAGGTGCCCGGGTAGGCGCCGCCATCGAGCAGGATGTTCTGCCCGGTCAGATAACCGGCGTGCACGCTGCAGATGAACGCGCAGACTGCACCGAACTCTGCGGACGTGCCCAAACGCTGCGCCGGAATGGCTCCTGCACGTTTGCTCATCAGCACGTCGAGCGGCTGGCCGGTCTTGGTCGCCGCGCCCTGCATCGTGACGCGCAACCGGTCGGTGTCGAATGCGCCAGGCAGCAGGCTGTTGATTGTGACGCCGCGCGCCGCGATGTTGCTGCGCGCGAGGCCGGCGACAAAGCCGGTGAGCCCGGAGCGCGCGCCGTTGCTCAGGCCGAGGATGTCGATTGGCGCCTTCACCGCGCCCGAAGTGATGTTGACGACGCGGCCGTAGCCGCGCCCGGCCATCGCATCGACCGTCGCCTTCATCAGCTCGATTGGCGTGAGCATGTTGGCGTCGAGCGCCTTGATCCAGGCCTCGCGGCCCCAGTCGCGAAAATCGCCCGGCGGCGGACCGCCCGCGTTGTTGACGAGGATGTCGATCTGGGGGCACGCGGCGAGCGCGGCGGCGCGACCCTCGGCCGTCGTGATGTCACCAGCGATCGCATGCACTTCGCCGCCACCGAGTGCGCGCAATTCGGCGGCGGTGGCCTGCAATGTCTCGGCGCCGCGCGCCGTGATCACCACGTTCACGCCCTCGCGCACCAGCGCCGCGGCGCAACCCTTGCCTAGCCCCTTGCTGGCGGCACACACCAGCGCCCACTTGCCTGTGATTCCCAGATCCATCGTCTTTTACCTCCACTTTGCCAACAGCCAGATGCCCGCGAGCACGAGCACGGTACCGGCCGCGATCCACAGCGTGAACGGCTCACCGAGAATCACCACACCCATCAGGATCGTCGAGAGCGGCCCCACCATGCCGGTCTGCGCGGCCAGCGTTGCGCCGATGCGCTCGATCGCCATCATCACCATCAGCACCGGCGCGAAGGTGCACAGCGTGGCGTTGAGCACCGAGAGCCAAATCACCTCGGGCGCCACGTCGAGCGCACCGAGCGGGCGCAGGACCAGGAACTGCATGATGCACAGCACACAGGCGACCGTGGTCGCCAGGCCGGTGAGCCGCAGCGCACCGAGGCGTTTCACTTCCTCGCCGCTGTAGACGAGGTAGATCGCGTAGCTGACCGCGCTCGCGAACACGAGCGCGGCGCCGAGCGCGGCATGCGAGCCGAGCCGGGTGATCTCGTGGCCGAACACCAGCAGCACGCCGCAGTAGCTCACGCCGAGCGCGATCAGTTGCCGACTCGTGACCCGGCGCTTGAACAGCACCAGTCCGAGCGCCAGCACAAGCGTCGGGTTCAGGTACAGGATCAAGCGTTCGAAGCTGGCGCTGATGTAGACCAGGCCGGCAAAGTCCAGAAAGCTCGCGAGGTAGTAACCGCTGAAGCCCAGGCCGAGCACGACGATCCAGTCGCCCCGGGTAAGCGCCGGTTTGCCGCGGCCGGCCCACCATGCGAGCAGCGCGAACAGCGGCAGCGCAAACAGCATGCGGTAGGTGATCAGCGTGACCGCGTCGACGCCGTAGCGGTAGGCGAGCTTGACAATGATGGCCTTGCCGGAAAACGCGATCGCGCCGAGCGTGGCCAGCAGCAGGCCGGGCCAGACCGGGCGCGAGTGGGTCGATACGAGTGAAGTCGCCGTGGTCGCGGATGAAGACATGCATCGGATTCTACGGAGCGGCGTCAGGACACGACGGCCGGCCTCGACCGGGGTCCGTCGTCCTCGCGCGCAGGACCACCAAGGTGCTGGGAACGATGGGCATCCACAGATGTGTACCGGTGGTGCCGCCGCAGTCGTAAGGCCTTCTGAAAAAAAAGAGTGCGTGACGAGTTGCATGTCGTCGTGGCACAGCACGCAGCGCTGCCTCGCCCCGAGCGCAGCACCCTCAGGGGGATGAACATGAATTTCAAGCTCAGGCCGCTGGTCGCGGTGCTGCCCGCTGTCTTTTTCTCGTCGTTGCTGGTCTGTGGCCCGGCTGACGCCAGCGATCGAGCCCGCACCAGCCGCTGGACATGGGCGCGACACCTGCCGCCCAGACACAGACCGTGTCAATTTAAAGAACCTGGCCAAGACCTTCCGGGGCTTCCCCGACGAGTGGCGCGACTGAGCCTGCGTGAAGTCCCGACGGCCGCACACGCCGCCGGGCTGAAGCTCACTCCTCCTGGAAGGTCGCCTCGCGCTTCTTGCTGATCGACGGAAGCATCACGACGACGACCATCAGCGCCGCCGCGGCGAGCAGCCCGGCCGACAGCGGGCGCGTGATGAACGCGCTCCAGTCGCCGCGCGACAGCACCAGCGCGCGGCGCAGGTTCTCTTCCATCATCGGCCCGAGGATGAAGCCGAGCAGCAAGGGCGCCGACTCGCAGCTCAGCTTGTAGAACACATAGCCGATCAGTGCGAACAGCGCAGTCAGGAACACGTCGAAGGTATTGCTTTTTAGCGTGTAGACGCCCACGCAACAGAACAGCGTGATGGCCGGGAACAAGAAGCGGTACGGCACCGTGAGCAGCTTGATCCAGATGCCAATCAGCGGCAGATTAAGGATGACCAGCATCGCGTTGCCGACCCACATCGACGCGATCAGCCCCCAGAACAGCTGCGGGTTGCTCGTCATCACCTGGGGCCCAGGCTGGATGCCCTTGATCGTCATCGCGCCGACGATCAGCGCCATCACTGCGTTGGGTGGAATGCCCAGCGTCAGCATCGGGATGAACGAGGTCTGCGCACCGGCGTTGTTGGCCGACTCGGGCGCGGCCACGCCACGGATGTTGCCGCGGCCGAACGGAATCTCGCCGACGCGCCCCGGCATCCTCTTCTCGAGCGAGTACGACGCGAACGACGCGAGCAGCGCACCGCCGCCCGGCAGCACGCCCAGGACCGAGCCGAGCGCCGTGCCGCGGACCACCGCGGGCCACGCGTCCTTGAAATCCTGCTGGGTCGGCCACAAGCCCCTCACGTCGTTCGTGAAGACCTCGCGGTGCTCGGCCGGTTGACCGAGGTTGGCGATGATCTCGCCGAAGCCGAACACGCCCATTGCGATCACGATGAAGCCGATGCCGCCGGTCAGCTCGGGGATCTCGAAGCTGTAGCGCGCCGTGCCAGAGATCACGTCGGTGTTGACCTGCGCGAGCAGCAGGCCGAGGATGATCATCGCGATCGCCTTGATCAGTGAACCCGAGGCCAGCACGACTGCGCCGATTAGGCCAAGTACCGTCAGCGAGAAATACTCGGCCGGGCCAAACTTGAACGCGAGCTCGGTCAGCGGCGGTGCGAACGTGGCAATGATCACCGTGCCAACACAGCCGGCGAAAAACGAGCCGAGCGCCGACGCCGACAGCGCAGCGCCGGCGCGGCCCTGTCGCGCCATCTGGTAGCCGTCGATCGCGGTCACGGCCGAGCTCGACTCGCCCGGCACGTTGATTAGGATCGCAGTCGTCGAGCCGCCGTACTGTGCACCGTAGTAGATGCCAGCCAGCATGATGAGCGCGGGCGTCGCCTCGAGTGTGTAGATCGACGGCAGCAGCATCGCGATCGTCGCGACAGGGCCTAGTCCGGGCAACACACCGATCAGCGTGCCCAGCACCGAGCCGAAGAAGGCGTACAGCAGGTTGTGGGTCGTGAAAGCGACGCCGAAGCCGAGTGCAAGGTTGTGAAGCAGGTCCATGTCAGCCGCCGACGAAAAACTTCGGCCACAGCGGGATCGCCAGCTTGAGGCCGTAGACGAAGATCAGCCACGAGAACAGCGTGAGCACGACCGAGTTGATCGCCACGCCCAGCCACTTGAACTCGTCCCCCGCGAGGCTGGAAATCAGGATCAGGATCGGCGCCGCCAGGATCAAACCGAACCAGTCGATCGTCGCACCGAACACCGCGATGGCTGTCACGATCACGATCAGCGGCCGCCAGGCGATGGCGCCGATCGGGTCACCGCCTTCGGTCTCAATCGTCAGCGACTTGAACAGGACGATGGCGCCGAGAACGGCCATCAGCACGCTCAGGATCAGCGGGAAGTAGCCCGCGCCGGGCTTGGCCGAGCTGCCCATCGGGTAGCTGGTCGCGCCGACGGCGAAGACCACGCCGACGACCACGAACATCAGCCCCGAAAAAAAATCGCGCTGACTCTTGATCTTCAATCTACCCTCCGGATCTTCGGACTGCGGCCGATTCTAGGCAGGCCCTCTCGCGGAGCAGGGCTGGTTTACCCAGTTCAAGACTCCCAGGCCGGCGTGGCGCGCAGGATCTCCTCAAGGGTGCTGACGCCTTCTGCGACCTTCATCGCACCGGCCAGCCGCAGCGGCCGCATGCCGTCGATGAGCGCCTGTTTGCGCAGCTTGCCGGACTCGGTCACTGGATGGATGGTGTTGCGCGCCGCATCGGTGACGGTGAGCAATTCGTACAGGCCGGCACGGCCGCGGTAGCCGGTCATGCGGCACTCCAGGCAACCGACGGGCTTGTAGATCGCCGTCGGACGGTTGGTCTTCCACGGCGAGACCAGTCCATCCCAGGCTGCGACGTCCTCGACCCGGTTGAGATCCACCTTCTGCTTGCACGCTGGACACAGGATACGCACCAGCCGTTGCGCCATGACTCCGTTGATGGTCGCCACCAGCAGGTACGGCGCGACGCCAAGCTCGAGCAGCCGGGTCATCGCCGTCGGGGCATCGTTCGTGTGCAGGGTGGACAGCACGAGGTGACCCGTCAGCGCAGCCTGCACCGCCATCTCTGCGGTCTCCAGGTCGCGGAT
>JANYBE010000440.1 GCA_025360945.1 Rhizobacter sp.
CCACCACGTTCGCTTCTGGCTCACTGAACCGCGCGACGCGATGAACCGCACCCTATGGATTGGTGCTGCAACCTACGATTCGGGCGTGGGCCTGAGTCACACAACCGGACAGATTACCCACCACATCGCACCGGCTGTTGATGAGGAACGAGACAAGCTGCTCGCAGACCTGCAACGACAGGGCAACATGACGATCAAATGGATCGAAGAGTTCCAAACTCAGCATGAGGGTCGCAATGGTGGCGGGGACCGATTCATCACCGACGGGAAGCTGCTCGTCATTGAAGGGACCGACTCGCCGAGCGCGCACTGACCGCCTCGCACCAATGCACGGGGTCGCCTCGTGACCCAGAGGAACCCCGAAATCAAATGCCCGAAGTAGTGCGAGTACCGCCCACAGGCTGAGGACCGCTGGGCCTGCTTACCTCGATGCGGCACGGTTTGGCACACGTTCTGGACCGGTGGCAATTGCTCAGGCTGCGATGCCCGCCCTGGGCCGGACACGGCAATGCGGACTCGAGGGATCGGGCGGTCCGACCCCCTTCGTCGGTCGTGTCGATCGAGCACTCGCAGTGGACAAGTAGATATTGCTCAGGAGTCATAAATATTAAGTATGTTTCTTTAGGCATCTATTGCACTGATGCCGAATAAGGCATAAGCTGCGCCTCGATGGACTATCCCATTCAGTCTCCCGGCCAACTCTCTGCCCACCTGCGGTCATTGCGCAAGTCGCGCGGCCTCAACCAGGTGCAGCTCGGCGCCGTGTTGGGCGTGGGGCAAACGCGCATCGCACGCATCGAACGCGATCCGACCGCGGTCAGTGTCGAGCAGTTCCTGACGCTGCTGGGGGCGCTCGGTGTGCAGATGGTGTTGCGTCCGAACGGACCTGGCGGCGTTGTCGATTCGTCGGTAGACGCGTCCAGTGTGGCGCCAACCAGACCAGCGCTGACAAGACGGCGCCCGTTGGGTGAGCCCTGGTAGCTTCACTGCGCCCGCATGGCTGAGCTTCACGTCTGGATGAACGGGCAGCCCGTGGCGGTGTGGACCACGCTGCGCACCGGCACACCGGTGCTGCGCTATCAAGAGGCCTGGGCGCGCTCGGCGGAGGGTCGCGCCCTGTCGCTGTCGCTGCCTTTCACGGTCGGACTCGAGCATCGCGGCGATGCGGTCACGAACTACTTCGACAACCTGCTGCCTGACAGCGCAGAGATCCGGCGTCGACTTCGCAGACGATTCCATGCACGTTCGGACGACGCGTTCGACCTGCTGAGCGCCATCGGGCGGGACTGCGTGGGTGCGGTGCAGCTCATGCCACCTCGTGTCGATCCGGAGGGCTGGGATCGAGTCGACGCCGAGCGGCTGACGGACGCGGATGTGGAAAGAGTCTTGGCGTCGGTCACGTCGGACGCTCCACTTGGCCAGCGCGACGAAGACGACTTGCGGATCTCCATCGCCGGTGCGCAAGAGAAGACAGCGTTGCTGCGGATGGGCGGGAAGTGGTACCGACCGATGGGCGCCACGCCGACCACGCACATCCTGAAGCTGCCACTCGGCCTTGTCGGCAACATGCGCGCCGACATGACCGACTCTGTTGAAAACGAATGGCTGTGCGGTCAGCTGATGAACGAACTCGGTATCGCAACCGCCGAGTCTGAGATGGCCACGTTCGGCGAGTCGAAGACGTTGGTCGTCACGCGGTTTGACCGTCGCTGGCAAGGTGTCCCCGAAGGTGCCGAACAGAAGTTGCGCTTCAAGCCGCTGGAGGGATCATGGATCGCGCGGCTGCCGCAGGAAGACTTCTGTCAGGCGCTCGGCATCGCACCCGACCGGAAGTACGAAAGCGATGGCGGACCGTCGGTGCGCGATTGCCTGGGGGTGCTCGCGAACAGTGAACAGGCGGATGAAGACCGTGCCAGCTTCGCGCTCGCGCAACTGGCGTTCTGGCTATTGGCTGCGACTGATGGGCACGCGAAGAATTTCTCGATCCAGCATCGGCGCGGCGGTCGGTTCCATCTGGCGCCGCTGTACGACGTGTTGTCGGCCTGGCCGATCATCGGGCGCGGTCCGAACCAGCTGCCGTCTCAGCGAGCCAAGCTCGCCATGTCGGTCCAAGGTCAGAACGCGCACTACCGATTGAACGAGATCCAGCTAAGGCATTGGCAGCGACTGGCTGCTTCGTCCGGCCCGGGTGTCTTCGATCGAATGACGGCGATGGTCGAGCGGGTCAGCGACGTTCTGCAGGCTGTGGAGCGTCGCTTGCCTGCGGGATTCCCGGCCAGCGTGTGGTCGCGTGTTGCCGAGGGCATGCGACGACACGCCGCGCAATTCTTGCGATCCGCAGTTTGACGTTGCTGCCATTGATCGTCGACCCGCGGAGTCGGACTGTCCGACCCCATGTTGATGAGACGGGTCAGGCGAATCCGAGCCTCAATGCCATTGAGATCATCGCCAACGGCCTCGGCCTCAGCGTTTTCGACTTGTTCGAACATCTGCGCAAGGTCAAATAGCGGCGTTGCAATTTCAGCGATCCAGCGCTGGCCGGTGGCCATCGGACGGCGAACTAACGCTGACTGGCGCGGAGCGGTCGCTGGGCCTGGCGACCGCGCGCGGCGCGAAAGTCAGCTGTACGGGTACAGCGGCCGTAGGTCTCGCGAGGCCTCACTCACCATCAGATAACGCTGGGATCTGCTCCCTGATCTCATCGAGCGCCTCGAGCGGGGTCTTCTTCCGGTCGGGCGCCAACGCGGCATCGTT